>JBQCHB010000550.1:0-3649 GCA_051955075.1 Flavisolibacter sp. | reverse complement strand
GAAACAATTATGGCGCTTCTTTTTTTTGTTTTGAAAATATCCAATTTAAAAGTTCCGGTTCATTGAAAGCGTTTATCCAACTGGCATGTTTTACACCAGGATACTCTGAGTATTTCACATCTGCTCCTGCTTTCGAAAGTTTTTTATAGTAATTCTGAGAGAAATAAACAGGCACTACATCATCCTCTTTACCGTGAAAGAGCCACAGCGAAACTTTACCGGCAAAATGCTTACAGGTAGATACATTGCCTGCACCGCAGATAGCAAAAGCGGCAGCAAAAGTTTGCGGATATCGTGCAATCAGATCCAGTACACCCATGCCGCCCTGGGAAAGTCCGCCGATGTAAATTTTTGAAGGATCGATTTTGTTGGAAAGCATCAAAGAATCTATCAGCTTTTTTAACACAAAAGAAACTTCAGTTGGTTTGTTGTGAAAAGGGAAATTGATCCGCACTTTTCCGGATGAAGAATCGGTTCTCACCTCAAAATAAGCCCAGAGATCTGCCTGCGGACATTGAGGAAATAAGATGTATGCAGAATATTTATTTCTGACGGAATCACGCAGAAAAAACCTTCCACCAATATTTAACTGCGCTTCGTTATCGAAACCTTTTTCATAAGCGCCATGCAAAAAAATAAGCAGCGGATACTTTTTTGAAGAATCAAAATTTATTGGGCGCAGCAAACGAAAAGGAAGATTTAATTCCGGTGCATTGTAATAATGTTTCTCATAAGCAGAAAAGTCTTGTGCCAACGCATTGGTGCTAAATAATACGAGTATGTAAACAAGCTTCATCAAAACCTGATTTGAAAATGTTGTTTCTCTTTAAACTCACTTTTGAAAAAAACAAACCCTAAAAAGAAAATATCAATGGTGCATTGAACAGAAGGATGCCGCATTATTTCTTTCCAGGCCTTCTCCATTTCTTCGCTCCAGTGAATATCATCAAATATCAAAATAGTATTATTGTGAGATTCTGAAAGCAATTGATGAAAGTAATTGATGGTTGGTTGATAGCGGTGATTGCCGTCGATATACGCCATGTCAACAGATGATAGTCCTTCGGCTTTGCTCAGGGCTTGTATGACAGATGGCAGAATGGTATCGAAATTGCCTTGCAGCAATTGAATGTTAGTTAGTTCTAGCTTTTTGAAATTTTCCCTTGCCCTTTTTGCAATGGCTTCACTTCCCTCAATGGTTATAATCTGGGCCGAAGGATTAGCCGCAGCTAAATAACAAGTGGTAACGCCCAAAGATGTTCCTAACTCGATAATATTTTGTGGTTGATAATGCCTAACCAAACGGTATAAAAGCTGCGCATATTTTTTTGGCTTCAATGCCCCTTTTGCTAATTGCAAAACAGTTCTTTCTTTGGAAGAATTTATTCTTGAGCCTGCGCCCAAATCTTCAATTTTTAAAACTTCTTTATTTTTTAATAGTTTTTTTCTTAAAGCTTCAATGGATGGTGGTGGCGTGTAATGACTTTTATTATTCAGCACATTTAAAATAAAATCGAAAACAAAAGGAGAGTGCATGCCGTGCCCTTCGCTATTGAAAGCCGTGCGATAGTAATGAAAGTATTTTTTTGCTAACTGGATCGAGGAATACATTGTGACGCTTACTGCTGTTTTGAAGCTTTAGTTCTTCTTTCCCAAATTTCAAACGTATGTGCATAAGCATTTTTTTCATCAGCTGCGCAAAAACGGCTTTGAATGAGATTCCAATCGTCCGCCTTTACTTCAGGGAAAAAAGCATCACCGTCGAAATTGTGATGCACACGGGTTAAATAAATACGATCTGCTTTTAAAAATGCCGAATTAAAAATTTCTGCACCGCCAATGACAAAGATTTCCATGGCGCCATAAGCTTTTGCCTTTTCGATAGCCTCATCTATGGAATGAACAGCATCTACACTTTCATGTTGCCAATTCTTATTTCGGGTAATTACAATACTTTTTCTTCCTTGCAATGGCTTGCCAATTGATTCGAAAGTTTTTCTGCCCATCAAAATAGGCATGCCCCACGTTTGATTTTTAAAATACTTTAAATCGTTAGGTAAATGCCATGGCAGTTGGTTGTCTTTACCAATAACATTATTTTCTGAAGCAGCAACAAGAAGACTTAAGATCAAAGCTGTAAATTTTTAGATTGGCGATTGCAGATCGGGACAAATCTAAATCTAAAATCCAAAATCACACTGCCACAGGGGCTTTAATTGCAGGATGAAACTGGTAATTTTCTAAGGTAAAATCTTCGTATTTAAAATCAAAAATGTTTTTTACCTCAGGATTGATTTTCATTGTTGGCAGCGGGTAAGGCTTGCGGCTCAGTTGCAACTTTACCTGTTCCAGATGATTGTTGTAAATATGTACGTCCCCAAAACTGTGAATAAATTCACCAGGTTGTAAATTACAAACCTGCGCAATCATCATGGTAAGCAAGGCATAAGAAGCAATGTTGAACGGAACGCCTAAAAAAACATCGGCGCTGCGCTGGTATAGTTGGCAGCTTAACTTCCCTTCTGCCACATAAAACTGAAACAAAGCATGACAAGGCATTAAAGCCATTTCCGGCAAATCGGCTACATTCCATGCACTCACAATCAGGCGGCGGCTGTCAGGATTAGTTTTTATTTGCTTTATCAAATCGGAAATTTGATCTACTGTTTTTCCATCAGTACCTTCCCAACTCCGCCATTGCTTTCCGTATACCGGACCCAATTCACCGTTTTCATCAGCCCATTCATTCCAAATGCTTACACCATTTTCTTTAAGATAGGCAACATTAGTTTCACCCTTTAAAAACCAAAGTAGTTCATGAATAATGCTTTTTACATGCAGCTTTTTGGTGGTTACCAAAGGAAAACCTTGCTGCAGATCAAACCGCATTTGATAGCCAAAAGTGCTGATAGTGCCAGTGCCGGTGCGGTCGCTTTTTTGAACACCAGTGTTTAAAATATGTTGAAGAAGATGAAGGTATTGTTGCATGGCCGCAATTTATAAAGAAGAAATGTTTATGAAGCAGCCTAAAACAGATTGTGAGGAACTTTCCTTAACATGTGAACTATTTGCAGATGCCACAGATGTAAATTGCTTACCCAGCCGGAAACCATAAGCTATAAACCTGGTTTACTTCGGCCTAAATGTCAATGAAAAAATAAAGATCAAAGCGTTTTGAGTTATTGCCTTCGCTTTCTACTTTTACACTTTATCCAGATATGAAAAACCCCTTCCTGATTTTACTACTATGCTGCAACAGCATAGTATTCGCACAATCTGCCGACTCTCTCAAAAACAGTATTGCCATTACTTACGATTATCAGCATTTTGAACAGTCTGCAACTAACTGGCACATTGCAGGACTTAGTTACACAAAAAAAAACAAAGGCAGCACTTATATAGGCAACCTGAGATATGCAAACAGGTTTAAAAAAAGCGGATGGCAGGCGGAAGGAGAAGCTTACCCGATTTTATCTAAAAAAGTATATGCTTATACAAGCTTAAGTTATTCTGCCGATATGCCTGTGTTTCCAAAATGGAGAGCTGGGACATCGTTGTTTGTCAGCTTTGCAAAAACATGGGAGGCAGAAGGCGGACTGCGATATTTATACTTTGATAAAAACATTTTTATAGGCACGGCAGGTATCAG
>JBQCHB010000549.1:0-3180 GCA_051955075.1 Flavisolibacter sp. | reverse complement strand
TAGTGCAACCTTTACCAATGCTGACCGGTTGAATCAACACCGTGTTTTCGTATTCGGCGCACATTTCGGCCCTGGCTCCAAATTTTTTCAGCAATGTGGCATTTGACTTTAACAAGCTCTCCCTTTTACCACAATCAAACCAACTATCTACTTTAAAGGCATTGAACTGTGCTCCCTGTTGTATCATGCAATCCAAAGCATCTGTAATACTGTATTCTCCATGCGTTTTAATGCCCTGTTTAATATTAGCTTCCAGGCATTGAAACAGCATGTTGGTTTCTTTTATTTTATACACACCCACCAAAGCCATATTTGACTTGGGAATGTGTGGCTTTTCTACTACATGCGTAATGTTGGCATCGCAATTGATTTCTGCCACACCAAAATTCCGCGGATCATCCACTTTTCTCACGCCGATCATGGAAGTATCGCTTTTTATGACAGAAGAAACATCGTAATCGCAAATGGTATCACCCAATACAATGATCACATCATCGCCATCTACAATACTTCTTGTCAGCCGCACAGCGTGGCCAATCCCTTGCCTGTCGTTTTGATAAATAAAATGTGCAGTTATGGCCGGGTAGTTTGCTTTTACGTAGTCCTGGATCTTTTCACCCAGGTAACCCACAATAAAAATAAATTCATTTACACCGGCATCTTTTAATTGCTCAACGATAATGCTTAAAACAGTTTTTCCAGCCAGTGGTATTAACGCTTTGGGCTGAGTATAAGTATGAGGTCTTAATTTAGTTCCGGCGCCTGCTACAGGAATAATTGCTTTCATTGATGATCTTTTTGACGGCCCAATGCACTCTTCTATACACAGCCGCCACGTTTTATTTCTTCAACAAAAAGAAGCGGACGAAATTACTGATTTTTATATCAAAAGGCCAAATGCCTTTGCTAAGTGCTAACCACTATTTTTGCAACTTGCAAAGTGGTAACCAGCAGTTGAATTACTATTCAACTTCTGTTGTGTCACTCACTTGTACGCTTTGTAATTCTATTGTACAAGCTGTGAGCTGCTGTAAGCCATGAGCTTTGAGACTTAGAATAGTCTCATAACTATAGGTCTCGCAGCTCACAGCTAATAGCCCGTAGCTTTGCTCAATAGGATTTCTATCAGTACAGAGTGCAACAAAAGTTTAATAGAGTTGTAGTATAACTAAATACATCATTGAAATATACATCCATGCAAAGAGACAACCTCGTTTTCGACATCATCAAAAAAGAACTGGAACGCCAGCGCAATGGGATTGAACTCATTGCTTCAGAAAATTTTACTTCATTGCAGGTAATGCAGGCCATGGGCAATGTAATGACCAATAAATACGCTGAAGGCTACCCCGGCCGCAGGTACTATGGCGGTTGCGAATTTGTAGATGAAACAGAGCAACTGGCTATTGACCGCATCAAGCAGGTTTTTAACTGCGAGTATGCCAACGTGCAACCACACAGTGGCGCACAAGCCAATGCATCAGTAATGCTGGCTATATTAAAGCCCGGCGATAAAATTTTAGGCCTGGATTTGAGCATGGGAGGACATCTTACTCACGGCTCGCCTGTAAACTTCAGCGGTAAATTGTACCAGCCATTTTTTTACGGTGTACATAAAGAAACAGGACTGATCAACTATGAACAATTAGAAGAAGTTGCAAGAAAAGAAAAACCGCAATTGATCATTTGTGGCGCCTCGGCTTACAGCAGGGATATCGATTATGCAAGAATCAGGAAAGTGGCCGATGAAGTTGGCGCTTTTGTAATGGCCGATATTGCGCATCCGGCCGGATTGATTGCAAAAGGCTTGTTGAGCTCACCTTTTGATCATTGTCATTTTGTTACTTCCACAACGCATAAAACTTTGCGTGGACCACGAGGCGGTATTATTTTAATGGGTAAAGATTTTGAAAATCCGTTTGGACTGAAAGATGTGAAAGGCAACATTCGGATGGTGAGCAACCTGATGGACATGGCTGTTTTTCCCGGTACGCAAGGCGGGCCATTGGAGCATGTGATTGCAGCCAAGGCCATTGCTTTCGGGGAAATTTTGAGTGATGAGTTCAGCAGCTATGCCAAACAAATTCAGACCAATGCACAAGCTATGGCTAAAGCTTTTGCAGCAAAAGATTATAACATCATCAGTGGTGGAACTGACAATCATTTAATGCTGATTGACCTTCGCAATAAAAATATCACCGGCAAAAAAGCACAGGAAACTTTAGATAAGGCTCACATCACCCTAAATAAAAACGCCGTGCCTTTCGACGATAAAAGTCCTTTTGTAACTTCAGGTATCCGTGTAGGCGTACCGGCCATAACCACCCGCGGCATGAAGGAAGAACATATGAAAACAGTAGTGGATTTACTTGATAAAGTTTTAATGAATATTGATGACGCAAATGTTGTGAGTGCAGTATCAAACGATGTTCATGATTTTATGAAAGCATTTCCTTTATATCCTGATTTGGGTTAATTCATACTATTAGCAAAATAATAAACCAATAATATGCTGCAACGTATTCAAAGTATATGGCTACTTTTAGTAGCAGCCTTTGCTGCTATCACCTTTCGCTTTCCTTTTGCCAATGGCGACTGGTTGAAAGACATTCTGCCAACAAGTGTTCCGCTGGATGCTAAAACAACCATTTGGCTGAGCATTGTAACGGTGCTAATTGGAGTTTTGGCCTTTATCACCATCTTTTTATATCACGACCGTAAGCTGCAACTACGATTAAGTTACCTGGGCATCTTTTTAACTATCCTGCTGCTGGTGATGTATTTTTTTGAATTAAGCAATTTTGCCAACAGCGTTATGGCGCTTTGGTGCATCTTTCATTTTGCCATACTAGGTTGTTATATATTGGCTGTGCGGGGAATTTTGAAAGATGAAAAATTGATAAAAAGCATGGATCGATTGCGATAGGATCTACTGAATTATAAATTGTTTTTGAAGTTTCACCGGTCCGCTGATCTCTAAAACGTAAATTCCTTTTTGCCAGTTGTTTAAAGAAAGCGTTTGACTTATAGAACCATTATTACCAACAATGGATTGAGTGCTGAGCAACTGGCCCGTTGCACTATATACTTTTACCTTGTAATTTCCTGTGGTCATGTTTTTCATTTGCAACACTATTTGAGAACCTGCCGGAGCGGGATTGGGATAAAGATTCAAACCTG
>JBQCHB010000548.1:0-14734 GCA_051955075.1 Flavisolibacter sp. | reverse complement strand
GTTTATACTACAATCATTTCCTTATCTCGCCCCTCCAAGGAGGGGATGTCTCCTAAAGCATTTTGTTTCTTTTTTCTTCGCCCTAAGAAACGCTATATCCCCTCCTCCGGAGGGGCCGCAGCTACTTACTATAAAGAAATCATCGGAAGGGGTGGGTTTAAACTAACAATGCAAACCCAC
Organism: Flavisolibacter sp.; assembly: GCA_051955075.1. GTDB lineage: Bacteria > Bacteroidota > Bacteroidia > Chitinophagales > Chitinophagaceae > Flavisolibacter. The sequence goes on along the minus strand of JBQCHB010000548.1, from coordinate 14,554 downwards.
CCCGGGTCATTTATAGTAAAATCATTCTTCAACTTCGCCCCTCCAAGGAGGGGATGGTTTACTAAAGCACTACCCATTCCTTTCTCTTCTTCTTTTTACAAAAGCACTTACTCCATTTTCTTTTTCATACTCCTCAAGCCAGTTTGCTATTTCACGAACAACAGCTTCCACTTTGTTTACAACCAATAAAGCATTGAACCGTAAAAAATGAACGCCTGCTTCTTCTAACTCTTTTTGTCTTTTGTCATCCTTCCACTTTGCTTTTTCTTCTTCATGCGTTATGCCATCAAGCTCAATGGCCAGTTGAACATCTTTACAATAAAAGTCAACAATGTAGTGGCCAATGGGTCTTTGCCTGTCAAAATCATATCCATTCAACTGCCCGCTTTTCAAGGCATTCCAAAGCTTCACTTCCGAAAAGGTCATGTTGCTTCTAAGCTTCTTTGCAAGCTCCTTTAGTTTTGGATTGTATGGAAGGATGTTTCTTTTTATTTAAGAAACTGATGCTATCGAATATGCAGCAACTACAAAGCAAAAATGGCTTGGTTCCACAAAGAAGTTTTCATTAGCAAAATAGTCACTTTGCTTTTCCGTGAAGTGTCCTCCTGTGGCTTGCATCAAAATGCGGAATGAGAATGAATGCACGGGTGGCTTCGTTATGAGGTGTAACGCATAAACGTTCGTTGTTAGAAAAAGTTGATGTGGAAACTGCTGAGGGAAAGAATAGCACTTCAGCCACACCTGCAGCATACTTTTATTGGATGCTGTTTTAGTGATGAATTTTATTTGCCTGGTAAAGAAGCTCATTTAACATCATTCCTGTCTGATAGCTCATCCTGAATGTATTCAGTTTTCCATCAGCCCAAATATAAATTACAGGACAACTAGAGTTAAGAGTGAATCCAATTCTTCCAATTTGGTTATGATCCCGGCTAAAAACGATTTGCCCACTTACAGAACCACATGAATCAGAGCTTACACACTGAGGCAAATGATTTCTTAAGTTTTGAATTTCTGACGTAGTCAGGGTGACACCGGTATCTTCTCCATTATAATATTCTGTAATTGGTAAAATTGAAATTTTATCACTACTGTCGGCTAGTGCGTTGAATGTTGTTGTCAATATGTTCACATTTCTGTTCGTGCAAGAAAATAACAATGCACATGCCATTGTTACTTTAATAAATCTAGCTATCATAAAAAGTCTGATTAACGTCCGAAGCGTTTGTGAAATAATGGAATTTCTTACTCCCACAGCATCACCTTATGATTGTCCGCTTGTATTTTAATAGGAATGTTTTCATTGTATTACTGCTAGCTCCCAAATGTACGTAACCATCCTACATTAAAGCAAATGGCAAAACCGCAGCGATCGCAGCGTACGCCGCGGTGAAAGAAAAGTTCAGCAAAACTTTTTATCTTTCTTATTCAATACCGGACGCAGTCATTATACAGTTTCTAAACAATCAATTATGCTAAAGCCTGCCAACATTGACCAATACATTGCTGCCTTCCCTAAAGAAACACAGCAACTACTGCAACAGGTGCGCACCACCATTAAAAAGGCAGCGCCAAAAGCAGAGGAAGTGATCAGCTATGGCATGCCGGGTTTTAAATTGAATGGCATGTTGGTGTGGTTTGCGGGATATAAAAATCACATAGGCTTTTATCCCAAGCCGTCAGCCATTGAAGCGTTCAAAAAAGAATTGTCCGTGTATAAATATGCAAAGGGCTCCATCCAGTTTCCACTCGATAAACCATTACCCCTGGCGCTGATAGCGAAGATGGTAAAGTTGAGGGTGGCAGAAAATATGCAGAAGGCAGAACTGAAGAAGGCGTGAGAGGGAAAATGGCAGATGACAGATGATAGATGTTAGATCTAAGGTGTGAATGTCTCACATCTCCGTCCGAAATCTCCCTTCTATCATCTAACATCCATCATCTAACATCTAACATCCATCATCTATCATCTATCATCCATCATCTATCATCTATCATCCCTCATCTGCCATTTTCCCTCACCCTACACAAGATGCTTCTTAATGTACTGATAGCTTTGTTTGATGCTGTCAAATGGCGAACCCGGTGTTTTGTCCTGCTCCACAAAGAAATACTTCATGCCTGCAGCATGGGCATTGGCAAATATCTTTTTGAAGTCTATGATGCCATTGCCTACTTCTGCAAAATCATGTTTGTCCGTGTTGTCCATGTCTTTTACGTGCCATAAAGGAAAACGTCCGGGATGTTGGTTGAACAGTTCTACAGGATCTTTCCCTGCCTTGGTGGCCCAATACAGGTCAAGCTCCATCTTCAGCAGGTCTTTATCGGTTTCATTCAACAATATGTCGTAAGGAAGTTTGCCATCCTGTTCTTTAAATTCAAAATCGTGGTTGTGATAACACAACTGAATGTTCGCTTTTTTACAACGTTCGCCTGCTTTGTTCAGTTGCTCCGCAATGTATTTGTAATGATCAAGATCGCCACGCTCCGCTGGCGAGAGGTAGGCACATACCATGTATTGCAAATCAATAGCTGCTCCGTCGTCTACGGCACGGTCCCAGTCGTAGAGCATCGTGCCCTGCACAGGTTTGCCATTTTCTTTTTCTTCGCCAAGGCGGTAATGACCACTTGGCATTTTCAGCCCGGTCTTCTTCAGCAAGCTCTTAAAATCTTTGGCGCTCATTCCATAGAATTTCTCTGTGCCTGTGTAAGTAGCACCTTCTACCGAATTGTATCCTATTGCTGCAACACGGGCCAGGGCCGCGGCAGGGTCTTTTTGCATGGCATCGCGAATGGTGTATAACTGGAGCCCTATGTATTGCTTTTTGAATGTAAAACCTGAAGGGTAAACCAATCCGCCTGCAGCCAGCAAGGAAGTAGATTTTATGAAAGAACGTCTTGAAGTCATTTTGAAATATTTGAGAGATAAATATAAACCAGAATGCGGTTTGTTTTTCCACACTAAGTATTCAATAACTAAATAGCAGCAGGCGCCTTGTTTTGCATGGCCCGAAAGACACATTTACTACATGTTTCCACTTAGCCGGCGCTGAAGCCATTGTTAATAAAGGTTAAGCATTTATACTTTTTAAGCTGTTGGAAGCCGATACTGCTGTAAATTTCAGGCGCATTGACTGCATTATTTTTTCTAACAATAAAACATAACACATGAATCGAAGCGTTGCTGTTGCACTGGCAACCAGTTTTCTTTTTTCATCATCACTAACGTTTGCTCAGAGAAACCCACCATCTACCACCGGAACAGGAACTGTTACTCCCGGCAATTTTCCCGGCAGGAACAATGGCGCTAACGCAGGCCCCAAGCCTTATAGCGAGGTCATTACTTCCAAAGCCAAAACAGACCGTGGCTTGTTTCTTACACATCGTGTAGAGGACAAATATTATTTCGAAATTCCCGACTCACTGCTAAACCGCGAAATATTGGTAGTGAACCGTATTGCCAAAGCGCCAGCCGGTGCCCGTGCGGGGTTCCTTGGCTATGCAGGTGACCAGATATCGGAGAATGTGATCACGTTTGAAAAAGGACCTAACAATAAGATCTTCCTGCGCAGCATTTCGTACCAGGAAGTGGGAAGAGATTCTGCAGGCATGTACCAATCGGTGCGCAACTCTAACCTGCAGCCCATTGCTGCCTCTTTCGACATCAAAGCCTTTGCGCATGATTCTATCAGCCATGCAAAAGGTTCGGTTATTGAAATGACCGATTACATGATGGGTGATAACGACATCTTATTTTTTGATGGCAGAATTAAAAGAGCCTTAGGCCTTACCTCTTATCAAAAAGATAATTCTTACATCAGCGATGTACGTTCTTTCCCTAAGAACATAGAAATAAGAACGGTGAAAACGTTCATGCGTACACAGCCGTCTCCTTTCGGTGCCGCACCTTCGCCCAGCTTTGGCGGTGCATCCAGCGGTACGCCTACTACTTTTGAATTGAACAGCTCCATGGTATTGCTGCCTGCAGTGCCTATGAAGCCAAGATATTTCGACCCACGTGTGGGTTTCTTTGCCACAGGTTACACCGACTTTGATGCCAACCCGCAAGGCGTTGAACAAATTAGAATGGTAACCCGCTGGAGGCTGGAGCCAAAGCCCGAAGACGTTGCTAAATACTTACGTGGCGAACTGGTAGAGCCACAAAAACAAATTGTGTATTACATTGATCCGGCTACGCCAAGAAAATGGGTTCCGTATTTGATACAGGGCGTGAACGACTGGAACGCAGCATTTGAAAAAGCCGGGTGGAAGAATGCCATCGTTGCAAAGCTGGCGCCTGTTGATGACTCGGCATGGAACCTTGAGGGTGCAGGTTATTCAGCAATCGTTTATAAACCTTCTGATGTTGCCAATGCCAGCGGCCCGCATGTGCACGACCCACGCAGTGGTGAGATCTTAGAATCGCACATCAACTGGTACCACAATGTAATGAACCTGGTTCGCGACTGGTACTTTGTACAAACAGCAGCCGTTGACCCACGTGCCAGAACGTTGCGTTTCCCTGATTCCTTGATGGGGCAATTGATCCGTTTTGTATCATCGCATGAGGTGGGACATACATTGGGTCTTCGTCACAATTGGGGTTCTTCGTCAACTGTGCCGGTTGATAGCTTAAGAAATAAAAAATGGGTGGAAGCCAATGGTCACACACCTTCCATTATGGACTATGCCCGTTTTAATTATGTAGCACAACCTGAAGATCATATCAGTGAAGTGGGCCTGTTCCCACGTATTGGTGATTACGACAAATGGGCTATTGAATGGGGCTATCGCTGGATGCCGGATGCAAAAACACCGGAAGATGAAGTGCCTATCCTGAACAAAATGACCACAGAGAAATTAAAGAACAAACGCTATTGGTTTGGCACCGAAACCGATGCCGATGATCCCCGCGGGCAAAACGAAGACCTGGGCGATGATGCGGCCAAGGCAAGTGCTTATGGTATTAAGAACCTGCAACGCATTGTTGACAAATTACCCGAGTGGACAAAGGAAGCGAACAAAGATTATTCAGGATTGAACGAATTGTACGGCCAGGTGATAACACAATTCAACCGCTATATGGGTCATGTAACAAAAACCATTGGCGGTATTTACACAACACCTAAAATGGTGGAAGATGCAGGCGTGGTAGTAGAATTTGTTCCCGAGGCTAAACAAAAAGAAGCCATGAAGTTTTTGCAGCAGCAATTATTTACTACGCCGAAGTGGATCGTTGATAATACAATATCTGACTATACCGGCAGTAACAAACTGACAACGATCGGCAATATTCAAACCAATATTTTAAATCGTTTGATCAGCAATAACACTTTCAACAAACTGTTCCGCTTTGAAGCTGAAAGCAAAAATGCTTACACAGCTACCGAAATGCTGAACGATTTAAGAAGTGGCATTTGGAGCGAACTGGCCACACGCAAGCCGATTGACATTTACAGAAGAAGCCTGCAAAAATCTTTTGTAGAAAGCCTAAGCAAGATCATTAACCCGGAGCCGGTGCAGGGCATGACAGCATCGTTCGGCCGTGGATCAGCATCTGCAATGAATAACAATACAACCGACGGCATTTCTATTGCCAAAGCGCAATTGAGAACGTTGGCATCTCAAATTCGTGCAGCATTGCCTGCTTATAAAGATGCCGGCAGTCGTGCCCATTTGCAGGATGTGTTGGACAGGATTGACGAAACGCTAAATCCAAAGTAAGAAAGCCCCCTTCCGGCTTCCCCCGCTAGGGGAAGCCACCAGCGGCACAAAGGCCAGCTTATACAACTATAAAAAAAGCTCTCAACAAACTTTAAGTTGAGAGCTTTTTCTTTTTATAAGAATGATTGCTTTAGTCAGGACTGTGCCTGGCGTCCTCCCCCGTTGGGGGAGTTAGAGGGGGCAGCCGCTTTCCACGAATCCTTCAGCGTCACTGTTCTGTTAAATACTAGTCTTCCATGCGTCTCTTTGTTGTCTAACGTAAAATATCCTTTACGTAAAAACTGGTAGCGTTCGTTCATCCTCGCATTTTTCAATGCCGGTTCTGCATATACGGTTGCCACGGTTTGCAAAGAATCAGGATTGATATAATCCTTAAAATCACCTTCTTCACTTGATGGATCTTCTACCTTGAACAAGCGGTCGTACAAACGTACTTCGGCAGTAATGGCACTGGTCACTTCTACCCAATGCAAAGTACCTTTTACATGGATGCCCGATGTATCGTGTCCGCTCCTGCTTTCGGGGATATAGCTGCAATGCAGTTCTGTTACATTACCGGCTTCATCTTTTATCACTTCGTCGCAGCGGATGATGTACGCATATTTCAGCCGCACCATGCCACCAGGAAATAAGCGGAAATATTTTTTCGGCGGGTTCTCCATGAAGTCTTCTCTTTCTATATAGAGTTCCTTGCCGAACGGAATTTCTCTTGAACCGCTGTTCTCATCTTCAGGATTGTCCTCTCCTTTCAACAGTTCAACATCTTTATCGTAATTAGTGATCACTACTTTTAAAGGATCGAAAACCACCATGCGGCGCAAAGCGATCTTGTTCAAATGCTCGCGAACACAAAACTCCAGCAACCCCACATCGCTTACATTTTCTCTTTTGGCAATACCCACACGATCGCAAAAATCACGAATGGCTTCCGGCGTATAACCGCGGCGGCGCATACCGCTGATGGTAGGCATTCGCGGATCGTCCCAACCATCAACATAATTCTCTGTAACCAATTGTAACAGCTTTCTTTTACTCATCACCGTGTACGTAAGGTTGCGGCGGGCAAACTCGTATTGATGCGAAGGATAGATCTCCAGTTTTTCTATCAGCCAGTTATACAGTTCCCTGTGCGGTACAAATTCCAAAGTACAGATAGAATGTGTTACCTGCTCAATGCTGTCGCTTTGACCATGGGCAAAATCGTACATGGGATAAATGCACCACTTATCGCCGGTGCGGTGATGGTGTGCATGTTTGATGCGGTACAATACAGGATCACGCATCAGCATGTTGGGATGCGCCATATCAATTTTTGCCCGAAGCGTTCTGCTGCCATCAGCAAATTCACCTGCCTTCATTCTTTGAAAAAGATCAAGATTTTCCTCTATGGTGCGGTTGCGGTATTGGCTGTCCTTTCCTGCTTCGGTTGGCGTGCCTTTCATGGCCGCAATTTCTTCCGATGTAGAATCATCTACATAAGCCAATCCTTTCTTGATCAACTTCAAGGCATAGTCATACAGTTCATCAAAATAGTCCGATGCATAATGCTCGTTCTTCCATTTAAAGCCAAGCCACTGAATATCTTCCTTGATGCTTTCCACATACTCGGTGTCTTCTGTTACAGGATTCGTATCATCAAAACGCAGGTTGGTATACCCCGGAAATTCTTTAGTCAATCCGAAATTGAGGCAAATGCTGGTGGCATGGCCCATGTGCAGGTAACCATTGGGCTCCGGCGGAAAACGGGTAACGATGGATTTATATTTCCCACTTTCCAGGTCTTCTTTTACGATCTCTTCTATAAAATTCAATGCTTTTTCTTCACTCATGCTTTGTAATTATAAACGCAGCAAAGATAACAATGAAGGCCTGTATAGAGATGCAAGGTTTTTGTACCTTAACACAAGCCACCACACTTATTGCCATGAGTATTCTTTATGCATACAGCTCAATTCAAATTTCATAACAGCCTTAATGATTTTCTGCTTCCCCCGAATAAAGATTCCTGGATCAGTTATTCTTTTAACAGTACACCGGCGGTAAAGGATGCCATTGAAGCCATTGGTATTCCACATGTAGAAGTAAAGGACATTTTTATTAATGATAGCATTGCTGACTTTTATCAACCTTTGCACGAGAATGATAAAGTAGAAGTGCATCCTTTTATTCATATTCCTTCATCCCCACAAAAATTTATTTTGGATGTGCACTTAGGCAAGCTTGCAAAGCTGCTTCGCCTGCTTGGTTTTGATACATTATATCAAAACAATTTTGATGACAAAGTGATCACAACATTAGCTGTTCAAGATGAAAGAATTGTTCTAACGAGAAATATTGCTTTGCTGAAAATCAAAACTATTGAGTTGGGCTATTGGCTGCGTTCGCAGCAACCAGTTGAGCAAGCCAGAGAAGTGCTGGATCGTTTTGTTTTGAAAAGTTTAATTCAGCCATTTAAGCGCTGCCTTGTTTGCAATGGATTGATTGAAGCTGTAAACAAAGAAGATATAGTTGCCCACCTCCCAGCCAATACCATTAATTTGTTTGACGAATTTTACCAATGCAAGAATTGTAAAAGAGTTTATTGGAAAGGTTCGCATTATGAAAGAATGCTACAGTTAATAGAAGATCTCGTAAACTAGTGCTACTCTTCTTTCCATTTTACCGCCACATCTTTTTTTATATTGAGCCTGTACCGCATAATGACATCTTTGTTATACACAATATTTATCCAGCCAACCGCGGTCGAAGGAACCACATACCTATAAATAAATTTATTGCCCACCGTATCGGAGGGAGCTATAAATACAGACAATGGTGAACGGTCAATAATAGTAGAATCGAAAAACGGATCGGGGGAAATATGTTTATCTCTTTCAGCATTTTTTACGCTTAGTTCAATACGAATACTATCTCCTGCCGCTGCTTCTATAATACCGTTTGCCGGAGAATAAGAGCTGATGCTATACTTAACAAATGATTTTCCCTTGTAAGGCATCCTTTTAAATTCGTTCATAGTTGGCGGATCATCCAGTAATGCCCATGTTATATCTTCAGGATAATGATCATGAATAAACTGCTGGGGCGGTGTCAAGAAATAAGCATCATTCAATCCAGGTGCAAACTGGTTAGTATAATTAATATAACCACTTGCCCATGTTACATCCAGCAATTGCCAAACGCTGTCGATCATTACAGCATTCCATGTATGGTTGGAGCGGAACTTGTCTTCACCTTCGATATAACCCCTTGCATAACCGGTAATAATTTCGGACCGAATGTTTGCATAATCACACAGCGTTTTAAAAAGCTTGGCGTAGCCATCACAGACAGCCGTACGCTTTTTTAAAACTTTAATCGCCGTCATTTCAACGGCCGACTTCCATTCCGCCGAGGTATCATCAGGTTCGACTACATATTTTGATTTTGCAAATTTCCTGTTACTGCTTATCACAAATGTGTTGTACGAAACGTGTTGCGCTATCCAACTGAAAATGGCCCGCACTTTTTGAAGATCGGTAGTATAAGGAGCTGTCAAAAGTTTAGACAGAGAATCCGGTGTCGGAGCATTAATGGACTGCACCTTCCAATCAATATCGCTATAGCTGTAAGCGTTTTGTGCAAAGGAAAATTTCGTTGTTATCAACAATAGTATCGTCAACACTTTTTTCATATCAACACTTACTAAGTTCTTCGGAGCCGCCAATTTCGGCATTTCTTTAAATTTAAAACAGATTTTAACAACTTGCCGGAATGACTTATGAAAGGCTTTAAAACACTATCGGCGGCAGCTGCTGAAGTGTGTTAAAAAGATTAACAGGCTTCATCCGCAAAAAGCTTCAGTTCATACATCTTCCCATTTACAAAAATGATTTCCTGGTAAAACTTTGTAACCACAAATGAGATGGAGTAGTCTCAATAAAAAACAATTACAATAAATTTTAAAACCACAAGTTATGAAACGCATTATCATCACCCTTAGCGCAGTTTTTATGCTGTTATCAACTTACAGCTTTGCTACCGACGTAAAAGTATCTTACACTGTCATGCAGGCTTTCAAAGCAAGATTTTCTGATGCAGAAAATGTAAGCTGGTCGCAAGCCAATGGCTTTACCGTTGCAGAATTTACAGTAGACGAAAAAAAGCAGTATGCTTACTTTAACAACGAAGGCGAACTGACCGTTGTCGCTGAATCTTTAACTATAAAGCAATTATCCAAATCGCAACAGGCCAACCTGAAGAAAGCCTATGGCGCTTATACAATCGTTGATATTTACAGGTTGGAAGATGCCGAAGGCCTGAAATACTATGCAGTAGTAGAAGACAGTACGCAGAAGATCATTTTAAGCACTACAACAAACAAATGGGATGTTGTAAAGACTACTAATAAATAATTCACCTCAGCATATACTATAAACCCTGACCTTTGGGCCAGGGTTTTTTATTGCAGAATATGAACGAAACAAAAGAACAGGCTAAAGAATTTCCTTTAAAATTATTAGCAGCAGGCGTTTTATTTTTTATTGCTGTTTTTTTGTTTGCCTTTTTAGCGAAGATGGTAGTGATTGATAAGAAAGATCTGTTCGATACCACCGTTTTTAGTTTTCTGCACCGTTACACTACGCCGTTCCTAATTAAGTTAATGGATATCTTTACTTTCTTTGGCTCGGCTACTTTTCTTTTTCCCGCATACGTTGTACTGGTTGTTTTTCTTTTATTAAAAAAACAAACGAGATGGGCCGTTGACATTGCCATTATTGGTATTTCCAGCGAACTGCTGAAACTATTTTTGAAGAATTCCTTTCACCGTCACCGCCCCGACCTTCCCTTAATTGAAACGCTTAACAGCTATAGCTTTCCCAGCGGCCACGCATTGAGCTCTTTTATCTTTTTCAGCATCCTCGTTTATTTACTCTGGAAAAAAGATTTCAACCCTGCATGGAAATGGATCATTTCAATACTGCTTATTCTTTTTTCAATTACAATTGGTATCAGCCGCATTGTATTGCGCTATCATTATGCCAGTGATGTGGTGGCGGGATTTTGTATTGGTTACAGTTGGGTGATCTTCTCTCTTTGGCTACTGAACAAAATTCACGTTCGCATGAAAGGTAAAAAGCTTTGATGTTGCTTTTGTTAAAAAAATTTTTGAAAGGCTTTGCAGATTAATCCGGCATGATAAAAGCAAGTCTTACACGAAAATATTTCTAACCTAAAAACATCATCATGCGGTCGAAAACAATTTTACTTTCTATTCTTTTTATAGGTTCGTTGATTGCCCTGAGCAGTTGTACCAAGGAAACTACCGTTAATAATACCAACGACCTGACAGGAAGTTGGGATGTGGTTGGCATCAGTTCAAATGTGGCTAACGATTGGGATGGTGACGGCTATACAGAGACCGACATTTACAACACGTACAATTATTGCCAGCAGGATATTGAATTGACTTTTGACAGGAATGGTTATGGACAATCGCGGCAGGGATGCAATGCGCCGTGGGAAATGATGAACTGGCAGTTGAGCAATAACCGTCTTGATATTTATATTCCTTCCGGAGACATCAATCTTTACATCACGCAATTTGATGGCAGCACACTCAGAGGTTATGACCAGGTACAGTCAAATGGAAGAACGTATAATATTACGTACACGCTGAACAGAAGATATTAAAAAACACGGTTTAAGATATAAGAGACAGGCGCAAGAAAAGGGAATGCGACAATTCCAATCTTGCGCCTTGATTCTTGTTCCGTGTACCTTTATTTGAATATTTTTTCAAAAAACGCTTTCATATCATTCCATGAAGCACTGTCGGCAGCGGGATTATATTTGATAGGCATCTTAAATTTTTCCGCATACTTATCAGCTTCGGGGTTAGTGAAGGCATGTGTGGCATTTGGATACACTTTGAAAGTATAATCAGCGCCAACCGAATCCATGCTTTTCTTAAATGCATCTACCTGCGCCTGTGTTGCAAAGCTATCGGCACCGCCGTGACATACTAATATTTTTGCTTTCAGCAGATCTTTATCAGGCGCCACTCCTTCCAATCCTCCATGAAAACTTACAACGCCATCAAAATCGGAGCCCAGTTTCGCTGCATTTAAAACCATGGAACCGCCGAAGCAATAACCAATGGCAGCCGTTTGCGAAGTATCGGCCTGCGGATAGGTTTTTGCTTTAGCCAATGCTGCATCCAATCTTGCCTTGCCTTCTTGTGGATTGGAATAAAAAGCAGATGCTTCTTTTTGGGCTTCATCAGGATTGTTGGCAATTTTTCCATTGCCGTACATATCAACTGACATGGCGAGATAACCGAGTTGCGCCAGTTGTTTTGCCCTCATGCGCGGATAATCAGTTAAGCCCCACCATTCTGGCACTACCAATACAATAGGACGCTTGTCCTGCTTTGAAGCATCATAAGTAATGTAGCCCTTTAGCGTTGTACCATTTGATGTGTAAGTGACAGGTTCTTCTTTAATAGATGCGCTGTCAGTGGTAACAGATGTCATGCTGTCTTGTTCCGATTTGTTTCCATTGCCGGCTTCATTGTTACAGGATGAAAAAATAAATGAGCCGCCTAATGCAATAGCGAAAGCTGATGTCAACAATTTCATGTAAGTTGGTTTTGTAGTTAGTCGTTAAATGCAAAAGCAAAATTCAGAAATTGTTGGAACACCTGGGCATTTAAGAAAAAATATTGAATAAGAAGGATATTCAACAATCAATGCTCAATGTTCAATAGGTTAATCAGCCCCTTTTTACATTGTTATATTGAACATTGAGCTTGGAACATTCCAATCCGGCTCACTCCCACGTTCCCTGGGTTACTTTTTTATGAATTTCCACTTCTTTCATGAACTCGCCTGTAGCTTCATCCGCATACAAACCGTAAGCATCAACAAGGGTGCCTTTATCGCCGTCGCAAGTTTCAATAGCGTATAATACCGACATATCATCGGGATTGGAAATACCTTCGAAGCGGAAAAAGTTTGCCGCTGTTACGTCTTTTGGTTTGTATTTTTTTTTGCTGTCTTTTACCGAAATCAACTTCCCCTTTTCTACCTTGAATTGATCGGTATATCCTTTTTGCTCCAGCCGCTCCAGGCACTTGTCCATATCGGTCATTTCTGTAGTTCTGTCATTGGCTTCTGTATATTTATCGCTGCGTGTTTCCTGCGAGTTTTTTGAATCTAACAGGTCTTTATCAAATGCTTGCATAAAAAAGGTTTTTGATACTGTACCAAATACCAAAATAATGCCCTGATTGATTGTGGAAATTTATTCCTTACTGCAAGGTTTATTTTACGGCCTCAATAACCAATGCTCTCAATGGAATTTGTGAACCGTATTGCTGTGCCTGTGCAGCAAGTTCTCCACGAAGTTTTTGTTTTACTTCTTCAGTAACATCTGCCGGTTTCTTTTGCAGAAAAAAATAAAGTGGAGAACCATCTACAGTGCCGGTTACAAAACCTTCCACACTGGAATAGCTGGATATTTTTTCAACAACATTTATTTCAATCGCTGTAAAACCGGCACCCTGCAACACCCGCCTGATCTCTTCTTTATCAAAAAAAGAAAAAGGGCCCTTCTTCATAAAGTCAGGAGCATCTTCACCAAACATTTCTTCCATTACCTTACTCAGAATAAAACTGCGTGGATTGTATAACATTTCATCCCATACATTAAAAATAAATTTGCCACCATTCTGCAATACACGGTGAACCTCTTCAAAAGCTTTTTGTTTGTCGCGAAAAAACATCACACCAAACTGGCAGATCACATGATCAAAACTTTGGCTTTCAAAAGGCAGTTCCTGCGCATCTGCCACCTGCCATTGTATCTTGTTATTCTCAACCCTAGCCTGTGCAATCGCCATCATATCAGCATTCAGGTCTGTTGCAACCAGTTGCCCATCTTTTTCCAGCAAAGAGACAAGGTGTTTGGTCACCCTTCCTGTTCCGCAGGCAAGTTCCAACACCCGTTTCAGTTCCTCATTTTTTAAACGCTCCACTACATCCAAAGCATAAGGCTCAAACAAAACAGGACCTAAATACGTATCATAATTAGCGGGCACCGAACCTGAAAAAGCATTTGACATAACCAACAATTTATTTGACAGGGCAAAGTTCATAAAGACCCGGCTTGGTACGGCAAGTCAATAGATTTTTTTATACGAATATCTTTTTCACTTAGGCTTAATTTTGGGCGGCAGCAAAAAATAAAATGATCATAAAAACCATAGCCTACGGCAGTCATGAATATGAGCAAATGATTCAATTGCGCATTAAAGCTTTGCTTGAGCCTATTGGCGTACCTGCTCATTATATTGTTCCTGGAAAAGAAAGAAATGATTTTTTTGTAGCTGCTTTCGAAAAAGAGAAAATGATCGGTTGCTGCGTGCTGACGCCACAGGAAAACGGAATTTTGCAATTGCGGCAAATGGCCGTATCGGAAGAAATGCAGGGAAAAAAGATCGGCGCTGCCATTATCGAGTTTGCAGAAAAAATTGCAAGGGATAGTGGCTTTACTGTTTTAATGATGCATGCCCGCAACCCGGTGATGGCGTTCTATGAAAAATGTGGCTACACCGTCGTGGGAGAAGAATTTTTTGAAGTAGGCATCGGTCATCATAAAATGCAAAAGCACTTACAGTAATAGCCATTGCTACTGCTTGTTGCTTGTGTAATAAAATAACCGCCTGCATAATTTTCTCTTTCTTCAACCATAATAAAAAGTAGATTCATAGACCTAAAAAACGGTTTATGAAACTGGCTTGCTTTTTACTCTTTTGTGTTATTTACACCACTGGGTTTGCACAAACCAATAA
>JBQCHB010000547.1:0-4630 GCA_051955075.1 Flavisolibacter sp. | reverse complement strand
GTGTAATTCGTCCCGATAGCTATCGGGATTAAATTCGTGTTATTGCCTCATCATTTTACAACTGACTTAAACTAACAATCATGAACAAAACCGCATTGATCATAAAAAGAGAATACTTAACCCGTGTTCGCAAAAAAACATTTATTCTTTCTACCATTTTAACGCCCCTGCTTTTTGCAGTAGTAATAGGAACAGTAATTTTTATTACCGTAAAAAATATCCGTAATGAAAAGATTGCCGTAGTAGATCCAGCCGGCATTTTAAAATCAAATCTCGAAGGAAGCAAATCTGTTTCTTATGAATTTAGAACCGATGTTGATACCAGCAATTTTAGAGCAAAAGGATATTCAGCCATTTTATATCCGCCCAACACCGGCGTCAATAAAACGCCCAACTTTAAAGTAGTTACAGAAAAAAGTTTGAGCCGCTTTGCCAACGAACGCATTGAAAAAGATATTTACCAGGCGTTGGAAAATAACATCATTGCAGATTCTTTAAAAATTGATCCCCGGCGCATTGATGATCTGAAAAAAAGAGCTGAACTCACTTCCATTGAATCGGTAAAAAAAGATGAGCTGGGAAAATCAACCAAGTCAGACTTTAATTTGGCCAGCAGCATTGGTTACGTTACGGCATTCTTAATTTACATCACTTTGTTTGTGTATGGTGTAATGGTGATGCGTGGTGTAATGGAAGAAAAAACCAACCGTATTGCAGAGGTGGTTGTTTCTTCTGTGAAGCCGTTTCAATTAATGATGGGAAAAATTATTGGGATTGGTGCTGTAGGATTGACACAGTTTCTTATTTGGATCGTTCTCATTTTTGGCATTAGCAGCTTGATGATGTCATTTATTCCGGCCGATGTATTACAACAGGTACAACAACAAGGTTCGCAAGTGTCCGGCTCCACAGCCCAAACATCTGAAGCCATTCAAACCATTGCCAATGCGCAGGTAAGTTTGTCTACCGTTAACTGGCCGCTGGTAATTGGTTGTTTCATTTTCTATTTTATCGGTGGTTATTTATTTTACGCTTCGCTTTTTGCTGCCATTGGCAGCGCTGTAAACGAAGATGCGCAGGATGCACAAAGCCTTACTTTTCCTATTACCATGCCCATTATCATAGCTATTATTATCATGATCAATTCCATTAACGATCCCACCAGTTCGCTGGCGCAATGGAGCAGCATCATTCCTTTCTTCTCTCCTATTGTGATGATGTCCCGCATACCATTTGGCGTACCAGACACTGTGCCTTATTGGGAACTTGGACTGTCCATGCTATTGTTAGTTGCAGGCTTTTTATTTACCACCTGGCTCAGCGCAAAAATTTACCGCACAGGCATTTTGCTTTATGGTAAAAAGCCAACGTGGAAAGAAATGCTTAAGTGGGCAAGACGTTAAAGATTTCGAAAAATACATGGGGAAATTTTGATTTACGAAATCAATCGTACATTTGATACGAAACATTTCGTCAAACAAAAAACCACGTTTATGAAAAAAGATCTTTGGATAAAAAAATTACCGCTGGCGGTGCTGACTTGTGGCATTGTGCTGGCAACTGCAGCCTTTCAAACCCATCCTGCAAAAACAAAACAAGGAGCAACAGATACTGTCCCTGACCGCAACAAAAAGATCAGAGATATTGACGACGCTTTGGACGAATTGGAAAGAAGCAAGGCTGAAGTTGACCGCTCTTTAAAAGACATTGACTTTGCACAAATAGAAAAACAGATAAAAGAAGCCACTGAAAACATTCATATTGATGCAGCAAAAATGAAGGCCGACATGCAGGCATTCAAAGAAGTGGATATGGCTAAGATGAAAGCCGAACTTGAACAATCAATAAAAGAGATTGATGCAGCAAAGATTCACGCACAGGTTGATAAAGCTATGAAAGAGGTAGATATGGAAAAGATCCAGACCGAAATGCAGGCATCTATTGCTAAAATTGATTTTGAGAAAATTAATAAGGAACTTGAAAAAGCTAAGGCAGTTGATTTTGAAAAGTTCGAATCGGACATGAAAAAACTTAGGCCCGAAATTGAAAAATCAATGAAGGAAGCCCATAAAAGCATTGAAAAAGCTAAAGAAGAATTGAAGGTTTACAAAAGCCTGATTGATGGCTTGGATAAAGATGGATTGATCAACAAAAAAGAAAATTACACCATCGAATACAAGAATGGAGCGTTAACCATCAACGGAAAAAAACAACCTGCTACAGTGACGGATAAATACCAACAACTTCTAAAAGGGCATAAAGATTTTACCATTAAAAAAGATGCCGACGATTTTAATATTGAAAACAATTAAGAGCTTGTCATAACCATAACCAACCATGCAAAAGGGCCTGTACGTAACAGGCTCTTTTGTTTTGTATAACGTGGGAGAATTTCTTACATTGGTTTATGCAGATGTATTTTATAGCCATCGTGCTGCCCCAGGTGTTGAACGAAAAAATTCTGCTGTATAAAAATTTTATGCTGGAGAAGTTTCAGTGCAAGGTAGGTTTGAAATCTCCGGCCCATATTACCATTGTGCCGCCTTTTTGGATGGAAGAAGAAAAAGAAGCAGCACTGTTGACCACAGTTAACAGCATCAGCAAAGAGGTGAGATCATTCCAAGTTGTAACCGATAACTTTTCTGCCTTTCAACCACGAACTATTTTTATTGCGACGGTGCCAAACGAAAGATTAAATGAGGTAAAAACATTGTCTGACAATTTTTTCAAACAACAACCTGATTATAAAATTAAAATTGATAACAGGCCTTTCCACCCACATATCACCATTGCTACACGTGACCTGCACAAGAAAAATTTTTATGAAGCCTGGGCAATATTTGAAAACAAAGTTTTTAAAGAAGGATGGATAGCGACAGGGATTTCTGTATTAAAGCACAACAAAAAAAATTGGGATGTTGTTCATACATCCCAATTCAAAAATTTATAAAAAACTGTTTATTCAATATGAAACAAGCCTGGCATTATTTGAAAAGCATCTTCTTCTTCCATAGCTATGTTCAACTGGAAGCCGTCGTCTGAACGAATAGTTACTTTATCTTTTGTTACTTTTTTGAAGCCATATTTTTCAAAAACCAGTTTATAAGTGCCGGGTTTCAAATCATTGAAATAATAATAACCATTATCGTCTGTAATGGCTGTTGCTTCTTTTTTATTAGCAGAGTAAGCGCTTACGCTTACATTAATCAACGGCTTCTTAGTTTCAGAATGAATAACGCCGCCAACAATGTCATTTTTTTTGGTTCCGCTTATTTCTGTTTCGGGAGTGGTGTTAGCACGTGCAACAAAAGCCGCCGCACTGAACGCAAAAATTAAAAGCAGCGATTTGTATTTCATGGTTTATTATTAAAGGTTGATGTCAATTGTAACATCTTCGTTCTCACAGTTAAAATTAGCATTTTTTAACGGATTTGCCAGTCCTTCCAGGAATTCCTGCCATATTTTTTTTACTATTTCGCCTGCAGGCAAAATATCATGCAACAAGCAGCTTACCTGGCCTATTTCAAGTTCGCCTTCGTCAAGTTCGCCTTCATACATGCCTTGCTTTGCTCTTGCTCTTCCCAATATTTGCCTTAATTCTTCGGCACCAGCCCCTTTTGCTTCGGCTTCCTGGATTTGTTGAAAGAATTTGTTTTTCAATAGGCGCACCGGCGTCAACTTCTTAATGGACAGCTGCGTGTCGCCTTCCGCTGCACGGATGACTGCCTGCTTAAAACTTATATGCGATGAAGCCTCCTCGCTGGTTACAAATCTGGAGCCTACCTGCACACCTGAAGCACCCATTACCATAGCGGCCAGCATTTGCCTTCCGGTAGCAATGCCACCGGCTGCAATTACCGGAACGGAAACCGCATCTACAACAGCAGGCACTAAAACCATGGTTGTCGTTTCTTCTCTTCCATTATGGCCACCTGCTTCAAAACCTTCTGCTACTACTGCATCACACCCTGCCTCCTGCGCTTTTAATGCAAACTTGCTGCTGCTCACTACATGCACTACGGTTATGCCGTGTTGTTTAAAATGCTGTGTCCATGTCCTGGGATTGCCGGCAGAAGTAAAAACAATTTTTACACCTTCTTCAATGATGATTTGAATATGCTGATCGAGCTCTGGATAAAGCAATGGGACATTGACACCAAAGGGTTTATCAGTTGCTGCTTTACATTTTTGAATGTGGTGCCTTAGCACATCAGGATACATGCTGCCTGCGCCAATTAATCCAAGACCACCAGCATTACTTACGGCACTGGCAAGCTTCCATCCGCTGGTCCAGACCATTCCCGCCTGAACGATGGGATATTGCGTCTTGAAAAGCTGAGTTATCCTATTTGAAAACATGGAGTAAAAATAGTAGACAAGATAATAGGTTGAACAATTCACGGGTGGAATCGTTCCAGTCAGCCCACACGTTAGGAGGTTCAACGTTACCCCAAATCAATGTCCGTATTATCTCCAATATTCAGCGTTCTTGTTTCGCCGCGGATAGTTGTATCGCTTCCAATGAGAGAGTCATCCAACACAATATCAAAAAGGTTGGAATAAGAACCGATAATGGAGTTTTTTATGATGGAATAATCAATGGTAGTGTTATCGCCAATGGTAGCATTGG
>JBQCHB010000546.1:0-3506 GCA_051955075.1 Flavisolibacter sp. | reverse complement strand
CAAACAAATAGCCATTCTCAGTGGCAAATTGACGAGCCCGCCCGCCAGCAACATCGTTTTTTTCAAAAACATGTACATCATAACCTTCCGAGGCTAAATAACAGGCAGCGCTCAATCCTGCGAAACCTGAGCCAATCACGGCAACTGAATCTTTATACTTTTGTTTAAATTTTTCCATTTCAAATTACACAAGTTAACTGTACAATTGTTGTTCTAAGTCATCCATACTATGTAATACCTTAACATTTCTGTCTGGCGTAAGAAAGGACAATAGCTGTGGTGCACCAACCACATAGATTTTCAAGCGGCTATATTTCCTTGCCAGCTGATGAACGTATTGCTGTAAGTTTTCTGCCAAATCATTATGCACAATAAAGAACAAAAGCTGTCGGGGCTTGATCGCCTGCACAGCATTATCCAACGAAGAAGCCGGCAAATTAGAACCTATCAGTACAGAGGACTGACCCGCCTGCTTGATAAAAAAATGAGCAAGCAACAATCCAATATCATGCAGCTCTCCTTCGGGCAAAAACAAAAGCCATTTATCTGTTACGTTCAAAGGCAATGAAAGGGAATCTATAGCGGTAAAAAGCTTTTGACGAATAAGGTTACTGAGGAAGTGTTCTTGCGCAGGAGGTAATTCGTTATAGGCCCACATAAGTCCAAGGCGGGTTAATACCGGATACAAGATATTGCGGAACGTATTTTTTAATCCATAGTGCAAAAAGCAATGTGCAAAAACTTTTTCAAAACCGGGCTCATCATACTCCATCGCAGCAGCTATAAGCTGATTAATGAAGAAATTATTAAGGGTGTGGTTGGCCGTTTTAGCAGAAGAGATTTCTTTTAGAAGATTGAATAATTGCCGGTCAGACATAACCCCTAATTCTGAAATCTTATAACCAGCCTCTGATAAACTTACTATGTTCAAAAGCCTCCGCAATTGTGTATTGTCGTAATATCGCGTATTTCCGCCGGAACGGCTTGGCTGTAGTGCACCATAACGCTGCTCCCACATCCGTATCGTGTGCTGTTTTATTCCAGAAAAACTGGACAACTGCGAGATAGAGAATTGATTCAAAATTTATTGTTTAAATTTATCATTAAATATTTAAACAAAATAAAGATAGCAAATTATGCAATGCTCAAGTTTTTTATTTGGCTTATGGATAAAAATTCAGCATCAGAATTACTTCCAGTCATCGAAAGAATTAGTAGGCACTGCAAGACTTATTTTAAACAAGTAGTTTATTGTATGAAACAACTTCCCGATCTTCTGCAGCTGTTTTGGTTTTTAATGGCGACAATTATTATTTTTTTAATTGTACTGGCCAGGTACTTGCTGGTTGCAGGTTTGTTTTATGGGATATTCTATTTGTGGCACCCCATTCGCTGGAATCAAAGAAAAATCAGCAGCCGCAACTATGCTGTTGGACAATTCAAGACCGAAGTAAAATGGAGCACCATAACAACTTTTATCTTTGCCGTGTTTGGTGCGGCAACTGTTGCCCTATGGCAGCATGGATGGATAAAAGTATATGCAAATGCACATGATTATCCCCTGTGGTGGATGCCGTCAAGCCTTTTTATTGCTTTGCTGCTTCACGAGACTTACTATTATTGGATACACCGTTGGATGCACCATCCGGCAATTTTTAAGCGAGTGCATAAGGTGCATCATGACAGCCATATTACTTCTCCGTGGACGGCGTTTTCCTTTCACCCATTAGAAGGGATATTACAAGCATTATTCTTACCACTATTACTACTCGTGCTTCCCATGCATTTGTACATACTGATCATTCAACTCACGTTTATGACGCTAAGCAGCGTTGTAAATCATTTAAACATTGAAATATATCCTGAAAAATTTCATCACCATCCTTTAGGGAAATGGCTCATTGGAGCTACACATCATTCATTGCATCATAAGCAATACAAATACAATTTTGGCCTTTATTTTACTTTTTGGGATAGATGGAAAAAAACGGAAAGCCCTTTTTTTGAAAAGCTTTTTGAAGAAAAAACAAAACGTTCAACCGATAATGCCTAAATCAAATTAAATCATTGCTTGCTTTTATAACAAGCTACTTCCGAAAAGAACGAAGGTGGCTTAATAGTTCATTCATTGGTCGGCTCTTGCATGCAAACTTTATCTTTGCACAATTAATTTGCTTTTCTTAAATTCTAACGATTATGCTTGCAAAAATTACTGAATTACTCGGCGACAAAGCCGATTATCTTCTCAACCACACGTGTAAAACCATCGACAAATCAACTTTACATCTTCCTTCCCCAACGCATGTTGACGATACCTGGATCAACAGCAACCGCAACAACCAAACATTGCGCAGCCTGCAAAGTCTCTTGAATCATGGACGATTATCAGGTACGGGTTATTGCAGCATCTTCCCTGTTGATCAGGGCATAGAGCACAGTGCTGGTGCTTCCTTTGCGCCCAATCCTATTTATTTTGATCCTGAGAATATTATTAAACTGGCCATTGAAGGTGGCTGCAATGCAGTGGCTTCTACTTTTGGAGTATTGGGCATTATGAGCCGCAGGTATGCACATAAAATTCCTTTTGTAGTAAAAATCAACCACAATGAATTTTTGAGTTATCCTAACAGGTACGATCAAACGCTTTTTGGTACCATTAAAAGCGCATGGGATATGGGTGCCGTAGCAGTAGGTGCTACCATATATTGGGGCAGCGCTGAAAGTGCAAGACAGTTAAAAGAAATTGCAGAAGCTTTTCAGCAAGCGCATGAACTGGGCATGACAACCATTCTTTGGTGTTACCTGCGCAATAATGCTTTTAAGGTTGGCGATACAGATTATTCCACAGCGGCAGATTTGACGGGACAGGCTAACCATTTAGGTGTGACGTTGCAGGCTGACATTATCAAACAAAAACTGCCTACAAACAATGGTGGATATAACGCCATCAAGTTTGGCAAAACCAATAGGCTGGTGTATGAAAAATTAACCTCCGACCACCCGATTGATCTTACTCGTTACCAGGTATTGAATTGCTACAGTGGTCGTGTTGGATTGATCAACAGCGGAGGCGAAAGTAAAGGCGCCAGTGATTTGGCCGACGCGGTAGCAACAGCGGTGATCAACAAACGTGCCGGCGGGATGGGATTGATTCTGGGCCGCAAAGCCTTTCAGCGTCCATTTAATGAAGGCGTTGAAATGCTGAACGCAATCCAGGACGTGTATTTAGATGAATCCATCACCATTGCTTAAGAATTAATTTATGCAGAAGGCCTTTGGTAAGGCTTTCTGCATAATTCTTTTATCAGGCGTTTCTAAACTTTAAATGCAAGGACAATTCATTTGAAGTTAATCCATTATTCCTGTTGTAATGACCGTATCGCAATTCTGCGCTATTTAATTTCTGAATGCCAAGCACACCTTGGGGCGGCGCTATTCTGATACCCGCACCGTAAAAATGGCTTGTAAATTTTGACAGGTCATAATCGCTTGTAAAAAAAGTTTCT
>JBQCHB010000545.1:0-3828 GCA_051955075.1 Flavisolibacter sp. | reverse complement strand
CTTTGCAGGTAAGCAGCTACAAAAGGGCAATACACCATTACCATCTTTTTGTGTTCTTTGGCCCATTCCAGCGCATAGTGCGCCAACGCCGATGCCAGGCCCTTGCCTTCCAAAGCCGGGGGAACAAAAGTGTGCATTAAGGCAATGTCGTTTTTATGATAACGATATTCCAGGTAAGCCGTTTCTTCGCCTTCCCGGATCTCAAAACGCAGATGCGCTTCGTTATTGGTAACATGATGCGGTTGTTGGTTCATACAGTTTTATTTAAGCATTAGGAAAGCACTTCAGGCGGAGGCGGCGGCGCACCTGCAGGTTTGGATTTGTCTTGCGGCAGGGGGATAAATTCCTTATTGTCGTTGGGCGGCAAAATGATTTTTCCCTGCTTCCAGTCTTCCTTGGCCTGTTCAATTCTTTCTCTTCTTGATGAAACAAAATTCCACCAGATAAACCGTTCGCCCAAAGGCTCGCCGCCCATCAGCATAAGGGTAGCGTTTTCCCTGGCGTGAATGGTTGGATCTACGCCTCTGGAAAATACCAGCATCTGGCCTTCGCGGTAAAATTGGCCATTTACTTCAATACTTCCTTTGGCTACATACACTGCTCTTTCGGCATGTTCCTTAGGTAAGCCAAAATCAGTGCCCTGTTGAACGACGGCATGCAGGTAAAAAAGAGGTGACAATGTTTTTACATCGTTTCTTAGCCCGTAAGCATCGCCTGCGATCAATCGCATCCACACACCTTTGTCCGTATAAACCGGCAATACTTCGGGTTTATAGTTATCAAACGAAGGCGCAGCTTCTTCATCCTTCTCCGGCAGGGCCACCCAGGTTTGTATCATTTCCAATTGTCCGCCGGCAAGTGTAGCCGGGTCCTCGAAACGTTCGGAGTGGGCTATGCCGCTGCCTGCCGTCATCCAGTTTACTTCGCCGGGGCGAATGACCTGCTCTACACCCAGGCTATCGCGGTGTGTTACCTGTCCGCCAAAAAGATAGCTAACGGTAGAAAGGCCTATATGCGGATGTGGTAATACATCAAGTGCATGTGCCGTAGTGAGTGCTGCCTGCACCGGCCCGGCGTGATCCATAAAAATAAAGGGGCCTACCATTCGTCTTAGGCGAAAGGGAAGCACCCGGCGAACATTCATGCCGGGAGCGATGGCGGCTTGCCTGGCTTCTATAACTAAGTCGAGCATAACTTACTGAATTGGCTTACTAAGTTAGACAGAGTAATTGGTTTTCATTTCCTGTTTTTCATGGCTGCGTTCTCAATGAAAGACGTTTAATATTCCGGCAGCTTCCAAAAATTTTCAGTGTCTTATTACATCTCTAAACTGAAGCTTCGCCTTACAAAAAACTAAACCCACCGATAGTGTTGCGCTGCCTGCATTTATTACTTATTTTTGGCATTCTTAATTCCTTTGAAAAACCCTGCTATGTTTAAGCCTGCTCACTGCGCAGTTTTGCTGATTGTAATTATTGTTGCCTCCTGCCGCCAGGCGCCAACAGAAAAAGAAGAAACTGCCTTCTGGAAACATTCTTTTATTGACTCCTCCCTTCAAATCTTATTTAAGGATCGTGACACGACCCGTGCTCTCCATTTTTATGATTCGGCCCTCAAAAAAGCAGAGAACATTACGGTTTATCCCAGGGCGATGCGGTATGATGTGAAATCTCTTTACTATTATTTTTTTACGGGGGATAATGCGACCACTTCCCGCATGATCGACGCCGGCCTGGCTTATTACAATACTCCCGAATTGCAGAACCGGTACGCCCATGCCTATGTAAGCCTGTTACTGTTTGGCGGACAAATAGCTTACCGGCTTACACAATACAGCAAGGCCAACGAATATTTTTTCCGGGCCAAAAAGCTGGCTGATGCCCATTTAACGCCCTGCGAACGAAAAGAGTATAACTACAACATTGCCATGGTGCTGTACCAGCAAGAGAATTACCAGGCCTCGCTCAGTTATTTCCAGGAGGCTTATGAACTGCAGCAAACCTGTTCGCCCCAAACTTTTGGCGTGGTATTGCAGCAGCAGGAGATACAGAGCAATATCGGCCTGTGCTTTGTAGAGCTAAAAAACTACGATAGTGCCATGGTGTATTTTGACAAAGCCCTGGCCACGGCCAACCGGTACAAAGACACGCTGGGTCCTACTTTTATGGATAAGATTTATGGCGTGCTGTGTGGCAATAAGGCCAAAGTGCTGATGGCGCAAAACCGCCTGGAAGAAGCGGAGCAATTATGTTTGAAAGGCATTGCCCTGAACGACCGCGAAGGCTACGAGATGGAAAACGCTCAGGAAGTAAAATTGCAACTGGCAGAAATTTACAGCCGGAAAGGAGACTTTGCTCCCATGTTCCATGTGCTGAACGGCATGACATCCCGCATGCCACAGCAAAGCTCCCGGAACCAGGTGGAATGGAAACGCCTCATGGCATTGTACTATGAGCAGACCTCTCGGCCCGATTCAGCCATCAGGTATTTGAAAGCTTATTTTTTGCTAAGCGATTCTATTGACACGGAACAAAAGCTACTGACGGCTGCTGATGTTACCCGGCAGTTGGTAGATAAGGAGCAGCAGCTGCAGATCACCATGCTGAAAAAAGATAAGGAGAAAACCCTGCTATTGCTTTGGGTAACTGTCTTGTTTTCCTGCATGGCTATAGTCATCATTTACCTGGTTTACCAGTATTATCGCCGCAGCAAAAAGAACGTGGCAGTTTTGCAGGTGTTGAATAAAGAAATTCAACAGCAAAAAGCGGCACGGGAAGCAGAAGCCCGGGAACGGCACCAGCTTATTACCGAAGCGGTCATCAGGGCACAGGAGGAGGAACGCTCCCAGATAGGGCTGGAGCTGCACGACAATATTAACCAGGTGCTTACCACCGTAAAGCTGCATAACGAAATGGTGCTGGAAGGTGTTGGCGAAGCCCAGGCGGTTTTGCCCCGCACCCTCATCTACCTGCAGGACTGCATCAATGAGATTCGCAGTCTTTCCAAACGCCTATCGGCTCCTACGCTTGGTAAGATCAGTCTCGAGGAATCGGTAAAAGACCTGGTCGATTCTATCAACGTTACCAGCAAGGTAAAGATCACCCACCAGGTATTGGGCCTTAAAAACGAGGCGCTCAGGCAGGAAGTTCACCTGGGTGTATACCGGATTTTGCAGGAGCAATTGAATAATATACTCAAGCATGCCGAGGCCACAGAAGTGTTGATATACATAGAACGGGAAGCAGCAGTTGTGCGGCTGTCAGTAACCGACAACGGGAAGGGCTTCTCACTTAAGAACCGAAAAGACGGTATTGGCATGGTAAATATGCAGACCCGGGCGGAAAGCCTGAACGGCAGTTTTGCACTGGAGAGTGCACCGGGCCAGGGTTGCACGGTAAACGTAGTGTTGCCCTGTTTACCGCAAGCTTCCTGACAACAGTAGAAACCTGGTTTTATAGGCCGTCCCATCCAATTTTCATAAACTTTGCAGTCAAATTAAAAAATCAATTTTATGAAAGCGTTTTTAGGAATGGGATTG
Organism: Flavisolibacter sp.; assembly: GCA_051955075.1. Classification (GTDB taxonomy): domain Bacteria; phylum Bacteroidota; class Bacteroidia; order Chitinophagales; family Chitinophagaceae; genus Flavisolibacter. The sequence goes on along the minus strand of JBQCHB010000545.1, from coordinate 290 downwards.
CTGGGTTCCAATTTTGTAAAGGCTATGTTGAAAAAAGGCGAGCAGGTACAGGTATGGAACCGTACTGCATCCAAAGCAAAAGAATTAGTATCGTTTGGCGCCAAAGCTTTTGATAGTGCCGCCGATGCGGTAAAAGGTGCAGACAGGATTCATCTTACCCTGAAAGATGATGCTTCGGTGGACGAAGTGTTGCAGGCAGCCAGCAGTGGCTTAATGCCCGGCGCTATCATCATTGACCATACTACCACTTCAAAAGAAGGTGCTATACAAAGAACAAAGGAATGGAAAGA
>JBQCHB010000544.1:0-8042 GCA_051955075.1 Flavisolibacter sp. | reverse complement strand
CAACTATATTTAAAAGGTTCGGACTTTACTAACCAATGTGCCATAATGTAGTTTTTTGATAATAGATGATAGTGATAGAGAGTTTGATAACCCTTCTTCATGCAAGAATAAAAATTTTTGTTCTTCCAATCCAAGATTTTTAAAACTGCGTAATTATTTCTGTACATGACAAATTATCAAACAACTATTTTAAATTAAAACAACGAACATGAAAAAGATTTCATTTGCAGTATTGTTGCTTACTGCCATTAGCTTTACAACTAACGTTCAGGCACAGGAAAAAATGAAAATGGATAATGGGAAAATGGGTGGAGGAAAAACTGTGCAAGTAGGCGGCGCACCTATGTATCCATCAAAAAGCATTATTGAAAACGCTGTCAATTCAAAAGACCATACTACCTTGGTTGCTGCTGTAAAGGCTGCAGGACTGGTACAAACGCTGGAGGGCAAAGGACCCTTCACTGTTTTTGCTCCAACGAACGAAGCTTTTGAGAAACTTCCCGCAGGCACTGTTTCAAACCTGGTAAAGCCTGAAAACAAAGCCACATTAACTACTATTCTTACTTACCATGTTGTTCCGGGTAAAATAGATAGCAAGGAGCTAATGAAATGGGTTAAAAAAGGTAATGGTATTGCTGAATTAACCACAGTGGAAGGTAGTAAATTGTGGGTTATGCAAAACGCCGATGGATTATGGTTAAAAGATGAAAAAGGCAACACGGCCAAAATAACTATTGAAGATGTTTATCAAAGTAATGGCGTGATTCATGTGATTGATACTGTATTGATGCCAAAATAATTTTTAAGCTTGCACAATACACTAAAGCTTTGAGGTACAGGACACCAGTGTTTAACTACTGGCTGTTCTGCTATTAAATGATAGTGCAGAGAATGAAAGTTTCATAATTGATCCGGCTGAGTCTTTACTACTTACAATAAAAAATCCCTTCTCAAAAGAAGGGATTCGTTATGTAAGGCGTTTGATTTAAAAATTCGTTTTTTTCATCGGACGGACGCCTGTACGGTTTTCAAAGGATTGGAAAGAATTCATTAGGATTCGGATTTCAAACGGGCTTTTCGGATAGATATTGGTTTGTTTGGTTTAGGTGGTTCTTCTAGAGATTGGATTTTGTTTTGGTTTTCTTAGGATTGATAACTCATCGTCATCTGGTACAAAAGTATATTAGAAAAGCAGGCTGTACAATTGCAATTACACCCTATTTTTTGCTTATGGTATTTACTTATGTGTTAGTAGTATTATCATTTTTGAAAAAGAAAACCTACGAAGTTAATTTAGTAATTCTACGATAGAATTTGATCCATAAAAAATAAATCTCGCTAAACATCCCTGAATCAATAAGAAATTGCAGCAGGCATCTTACTTAAGTTTTCTCTTTAACGTTTGCCATTCCAACATCAGATTTTGCAGCTTGGTTTGTGTTTCTTTTACTGCGTTCATAGCCTGATTTGTAGGTGGCATATCACTTTCCTGCAGCAAATTAAGCAGCGACATAAAATTGCCGCTCAATTGATTGAAGCCTATAGCTCCGTTTCCTCTCGGTTGACCTTCCAGTTTGGCTATGGCATTAACTACATCTATGGATTTAGACTGTTGCTTGCTATTATTCATTTCTTTCAACGCCTGCTTTATTTGTTGGCTTGCTTTGTAGCAGGTCAACGAAAGATCGTGTTGCAATTGCAAATCTTTTAAAGAAGTTTTTACACGAGGATCCATTTTTACAACAAAAGTTTGCTGGTATTTTTTTCCATTTACTGAAAGTTGAGCAGTATAAGTGCCTGGCATTATATAAGGCGATGTTGGCCTGGGGACAGTATTTTTATAAATAGCGGCAATAGGAAAAGAAGGCGGCATATTTAAGGGTTGATAATGCAGATCCCATATAAAACGATGAGCCCCTTCTTTGTTTGATAAAATTTGTTGCGGACGTAACCAATAAGACGGCACATTATTTTCCGGAATGTTGTAAAGCGTGTCGCTACTCGAAAACTTTCGCACTATATTTCCCTTGGCATCTTTAATTTCTAACCTCACTTCATTGTCTGTATTGTCAGCCAAATAATAATCTATAATGGCGCCATCAGGAGGGTTTTGTCCGGCAGGTTCTTCTTGTGGTAAAGGCGTGTCGGTATTCATATTCCATCGCACACGGTAAGTGGTTTGTGGTTTGTATAAAATCACTTCAGAACTACCCGATTGTTTTGTTAACTGTCTTAAGGGCGTTATATCATCCAATATCCAAAAGCTTCTGCCGTGTGTGCCCACCACTAAATCATCATCTTTTATCACTAAATCACGAATGGAGGTAGCAGGCATATTTAACCTTAACGATTGCCAGCGTTCACCATCATCAAAGGAAACATACACCGCTGTCTCACTTCCGGCAAATAGTAATCCTTTGCGCACAGGATCTTCTCTTACAACGTTGATAGGGTCGTTGGGCAAGCCGGCAACAATTTCCTTCCATGTTTTTCCTCCGTCCATTGTTTTATAAATATGTGGACGCATGTCATCCAAGCGAATTCTGTTTATGGCAGCGTAAGCTGTATTCACATCAAAATGGCTTGCGTCAATTATTGAAACTTTACTCCATGCTGTGATAGCAGCAGGCGTCACGTTTTTCCAGGTTTTACCGCCATCTTTTGTAAGGTGAATCAGGCCATCATCCGTTCCGCACCAAATAGTATTGATGTCTTTATATGAAGGCGCAACTGTGTAGATGACCCCTCTTCTCGGCATGGATTTTAAATTATCAGTTGCATAAATACCCACGCTTGAAGGAACATCCCAACTTTCCCTGCTTAAGTCAGGACTGATAATTTTCCAATTGCTGCCACCATCATTAGTTTTAAACAAAACGTTGCCTGCATAAAATAAAGTTCTGTGATCTACCGGGGAAAATAATAAGGGAGCCGTTCTTACAAAACGGTACTTGCCGCTGCGCACCGCTTCGGGTGCAATGTTTTGTGTTTGCCCTGTTCTTTTGTCAAACTTCGAAATTTTACCTCCGTAAATAATATTTGAATTCAAGGGATCGGCAGCTACGTAACCATACTCCTCTGCACCCACCGGGTGCCATTCTCTAAAAGTAATTTGCCCATCGTTACCTCTTGATGCAATGCCAACTGAACCACTCTCCTGTTGACCGCCATATACATTGTAAGGAAAACCATTGTCTGTACTTACGTGATAAAACTGTGCTGTTGGCTGGTTATACCAGGAAGAAAAAGTTTGGCCGCCATTAACCGTAACGATGGCTCCCTGGTCGCTTGCAATTAAAATAATATCGGAATTATTAGGGTTGATCCAAACGCGGTGATAATCATCGCCGCCGGGTGCACCGCGAAATGCATCCCAGGTTTTTCCACCATTAGTCGACTTCCATGTAACAACGTTTGCAGAGTAAACAACGTCTTTATTTTTAGGATCAACAGTCACTTCTGCAAAATCATCGCCCCTGCCCCACAGCCGGTTATCCGTTTGAATCCTTATCCAATTCTCACCAGCATCGTCACTTCTGTAAACACCTCCATATTGGCCGGCATCAACGGTTGCGTACATTCTGTCAGGATCGCTTGGAGCAATGCAAAACCCAATTCTTCCCAGGCCTTGTTGCGTCGTTGGCAGCCCGTTGGTTAACTGCTTCCACGTATTACCTCCATCAGTTGATTTGAACAAACCACTTCCTTTTCCATTCCAGGCGCCGTTTTCCCAAGGGCCTTGCCTCGCCGCCCACAGATCGGCGTAAATAATATTCGGATTAACAGGATCAATGGCCACCTGTATGGCCCCTGTATTTTCATCCTTATACAAAACTTTTTCCCATGTTTTTCCGCCGTCTAAAGTTCTATAAACGCCACGTTCTGTATTGGGCCCGTACGGATGGCCAAGCGCTGCGACAAATACACGATTTTCGTTAGCTGCATCAATGGCCAGGCCGCCAATTTGTTGTACATCCTTCAAACCTAAATGCACCCAATTTTTTCCACCATCAATAGATTTATACATGCCATCGCCAACAGAAAGATCGGGCCTTTGCACACCTTCTCCGCTGCCTACATAAATTACGTTTGGATTAGAAGGCGCCACAACAAGATCACCGATAGATCCTGTTGGCTGGCCATCGAAAATAGGGAACCAGGTGCGGCCATAGTCTGTTGTTTTCCATACACCACCGTTATTAACACCGATATAAAAAACATTTGGTTGCTGTGGTACGCCAACCGCTCCAATAGTTCTTCCACCGCGGTGCGGCCCTATCATGCGCCATTGCATAGCATCAAATAAGGCAGAATCGAATTGAGCATAAATACAACCAGAACATAAAAGAATAAAACCCAAAAGAAAAGACTGTTTACTTGTAAAAACTTTCATGGCAAAGAATTGGCTTTGAATATTGCCACCTAAATTAATGAAACAAGAACAGTTACAAAGAACCATCTCTTTTTTCTGGCAACTATAGCTGGTAAACGTATTATAGCTGTAAGCAACCGTTATACCTTTTACCACGTTTTCATTATTAAACCATTTCACAAATTGTGTGTAAAACGTGATATACTAGCTGCACTTGCCTACTTTGATTTGTTTGATTACCCACTTACGCAATCAGAGATCTTTATTTTTCTGCGAAACCCATGTACGCATGAGGAATTTACCAGTTCACTGCGACAGCTAACGAGTGAAAATCATGTGATCCGCTTCGATGAGTTTTATACTTTACAAGAGAATTATGCGCTGGTATCAAGAAGGACCGACGGCAATCTAAGAGCCAGGAAAATGCTGGAAACAGCACAGAAAATTGCAAGTTTACTTTCTGCATTTCCTTTTGTGCGTGGCGTGGCGGTATCGGGTTCCTTATCGAAGAACTTTGCGGATGAAAATTCTGATATAGATTTTTTTATCATTACTGCAAAAAACAGATTGTGGCTTGCGAGGACTTTCATGCATTTCTTCAAGAAAATCACTTTTCTTTTTAAAAAGCAGGATTGGTTTTGCATGAATTATTATGTGGATGAAGAAATGCTGCAAATAAAAGAAAAGAATATTTATACAGCCATAGAAGTGGCTACACTCCTACCATTGAGAGGTATAAATGCTTTCAGAAATTTCTATGTCGGCAATGAATGGTGTAAGGAGTTTTTACCTAATCACGGCATGAAAATTTCTTATTTGCAGGAAAGCAGACGGCCTATTATCAAGAAGATAATTGAATTCTTTTTCAATAATAAACCAGGCGAGCTTTTAGATAGTATGCTGATGAAAATTACTGCTCATCGCTGGGCATTAAAAACAGAAAGAAAACAACTGAACAACAGGGGTTGCGTTCTCGGCATGGATACTAACAAACATTATGCGAAAAACCGCCCCGAAAACTTTCAAAATAAATTAATAGCCAACTACGAAACAAAGCTCTATGGCCTCTTTCGTCGTTACGATAGCAAAATCCAAAATTTTTATTAGAAATTGTGACAATGATTTCCGTAGTGATCATAACAAAAAACGAAGCGCATAGCATTGTTGATTGTATTAATTCTGCAAGATTAATAACTGATGATATTGTGGTTGTTGATTCAGGGAGCTTTGATAACACGCTAGCTGTGGCACAACAGCGAGGTGCAAAAGTTATAACCTTAGACTGGAATGGATATGGTGCTGCTAAAAACAATGGGGCTGAGCTGGCTAAATATGATTGGATATTTTCTCTTGATGCAGATGAACGCATCACTCCGCAGCTTGCCGCTTCTATTGAAAAATTAAATTTAAATAAGGCCGGTTGCGTCTTTCAATTCAACCGGACAAATTATATCGGAGGTAAAAAAATAAGATTTGGAACTGGTGGATTTGATAAAGTGATTCGTTTATACAACAAGCAAAATGTTAGCTGGGATTTAACGGCTGTTCATGAAAAGCTGATCGGCATCAATACAAAAGTAAAAATTAAAGGAAACCTCATTCATTACAGTGCCAAGAGCGTCAGCAACTATAATGATAAGATCACTTTCTATGCAAAACTCAGTGCCGAAAAATATTTTGCTCAAAACAGGCATGCTAGTTTTACAAAAAGATTTATTGCACCAATATTCAATTCTTTTAAATCTTATTTTCTGCAATTGGGCCTTCTTGATGGAAGAACGGGATTAGGCCTTGCAAAAACGATAGCTTATTATACATGGCTAAAATATCAGCAACTGCATCTATTAGAACAGGAAAAAGCTGCAAAAGAAAATATTTCATTAAAATGGAAAAAGCCAACCAGCACTTCTATCTCTTTTTTAAGGAAATGATATAGTAGTCGCCTATATATTTCCACGGCCATTTAGCTGCCCACTTTTTTTCTCTATTCTTCAAAAAATTAAAAAGTTGTGGATATTTTTTTGAAAAACCTTCAATGTAAGATGGCGGCACCAGCGTACATAAACCCTCAATATTGATTACTTCAAAATCCCTCTTTAATTGTTTTATAATGTAACCCGAACTGTAATACCAGCATTTAAATTGCGTGCCTTCAACATTGGCTTTTCTGCCTTTTGCACTAAAGAATCTTCTGAAAGCTGTTTCAAATTTTCCTTTAAACAGCAGCAAGGTTTCCCACAAGCAAAATTTAGAAATAATAACAAGTGTTACGCAGCCACCAGGTTTTAGCAAGGAAGAAAAGGATCGCAAGACTTTATCTAATTCCCAGGTGCAATTCAGTCCACCAAAGTTGGAAAAAATGTGATCGAAAGGCCCTTTGTTTTTTAAAGAATTTAAATCGGTAAATGAGCACTGCTCAAAACTTATTTTTTTACTACAATCACTTTCCTGCCTTTTGATCATAAGCTTTGTCAACATGCCGCTTGAAATATCTGTAGCATGAACATTGTGTCCGCGTTGTGCAAAGAAAATAGCATCTTCACCCGTTCCACAATTTAATTCCAGGATAGAACTTTCGGGACGTATGTATTTTAAAACATGTTCCCTTACTCTTTGTCTCTTAAAAAAAATAATATCATCTCCACCATAAATTGCATCAAACACTTTAGATTGTTTGGAAAAAGCTTCAGCAGCTTTTACTTCATTGATATGAGGTGATACCCTATCCATTTGGAATTTCCAATTTCGCCAATTTAAGTTTTGCTATATAAGCTGACGGAATATAATAGAGGCCCGACAATGCTTTTTTCAGATCAGTAAGTTGCACCCGCTTTCTAAACATGCGATGCCAGCTCTCAAATGCAAGATGCTTTCGATAAGACTGATGAACATATCTGTGCAATTGCTTGTAAAAGGCCGGCTGATATGTATTCCGGAACATCAATGCCAGTTCATCAGAATCAGTCCAATTGGCTTTTTCTTTTAGCTGATCTTTTACTTTTTCATAAAATAAAGTGCCGGGTAAAGGATAAGAAACCGATATCCCTATCTCGTGCGGCAAAAGTTTGTTGATCATTTTTATAGTAAGCTCAATATCTTTTTTTGTTTCTCCTAAATAACCGAACTGAATAAAAAATGACGGTTTGATTTGGTGCAATCTGAGCAACTTTGTTGCTTCGTGAATCTGTTGCACCGTAATGCCTTTATCCATTGCATCAAGAATTTTTTGTGAGCCGCTTTCAGCCCCCATCCATACATTATCGCAGCCGGCTTTTTCCAGGGAAGCAACATAGCTTTCCTGTACCAGCAGATCAGCCCTTGATTGAATTTTGAATTTGAATTTTAAATTTTCTTTATTGACAAGTTCTGCGAATTCCTTTACCCAACCGGGCTTTAACCCAAATATGTCATCACAGAACCAAATGTGATCGAAAGCAAATTGTTTTTTTAAATACACTAATTCGTTTAATACATTTTGCGGTAATCTGGCATTATATCGATTACCATAAATGGGCTTTGCGCACCAATTACATTTATAAGGACAACCTCTTGTCGTGCCCACATTCATAGAAAAAAAGCCTGCGTGTTTTAGCCACATTTTTTTATATGGTGCTATGTCAATTAAATCCCACGCAGGCATAGGCAAGCTATCGAGATCCTTAATTACATT
>JBQCHB010000543.1:0-2620 GCA_051955075.1 Flavisolibacter sp. | reverse complement strand
AGCAACGGCGCATTTTGTGCAACAGGGGCATAATAAACATTTTCCTTTTGCCTTGGCTCTGGGACAATATAAGGATCATACAGGCCGGGATCACAGGAATAAAGAAAAAATGAAAGAAACGAAAACCTTATTAACGTGCGTGAAGCAATATGCTCTTTCATAACAATTTAATTGAAGAAATGATGCCTACTTTTTGCAGGTTTCGGCAATTCCTGAGCGATTTCGAGGCTAGGTTCCCTGCTGTCAACGAGTACGGGTTTAAAAATAAAGTGGGCATATACACATTTCTAATTGAATTATGCAACGGGATTAGTGGTGTCTGCAATTTTTGCAAAACTGCTGTCGTCATTGCAGGTTGTATAAACCGTTTATCTTTGATTTTCTGAAAAATTTTTCATGGCAGATGTAGTGTTAATTGAATGTCCGAGAGATGCAATGCAAGGATGGAAAAGATTCATTCCTACGGCACAAAAAATTGAATACATTAATTCTCTGCTGCAAGTAGGATTTGATACGATTGATTTTGGAAGTTTTGTTTCGCCAAAAGCTATTCCGCAAATGGCAGACACAAAAGAGGTGATTAAAGGTTTAAAGATCCAAAGCTCAAAAACGAAGCTGTTGGCAATTGTTGCCAATGTTCGCGGCGCAGAAGAAGCTCTTGTTTATGAAACGATAAGTTATTTAGGTTTTCCGTTTTCCATTTCTCCTGCATTTCAATTGCGTAATACTAACAGTACCATTGAAGAAAGTGTAAAAAGGGTAGAAGAGATTCAGAATTTGTGCGTCAAAAACAATAAGCAGTTAGTTGTTTATCTGAGCATGGGTTTTGGCAATCCTTATGGCGATGAATACAACGAAGCCATTTTATTAAAATGGGCAGAAGAAATAATTAAAAGAGATATTAAAATCATTTCTTTAGCTGACACAGTTGGTGTTGCCAGTCCTGAACAGATTGCGTTCGCACTTAACACGCTAATTCCAAAATATCAAAACGCAGTTATTGGCGTACATCTTCATTCCACATTTGAAAATTGGAAGGTAAAGCTGGAAGCGGCGGTAGCTGCCGGTTGCAAACGTTTTGATGGGGCGTTAAAAGGTATTGGTGGTTGCCCTATGGCAGGAAATGATTTAGTGGGTAACATGAATACAGAGTTAATGATTTATTACCTCGAAGAAAAAAAATTAATCAGTGGTTTAAATAAGGAGGCTTTACAAAAAAGTTTGAACCTGGCTTCAAACATATTCGTGTAGTTGCTGTTTAAAATTGTGTATTGAATTATGAAGTTTCGTTTTGAATTTGATATAAAAAAACTTTCGCAAAGCATAACGCACCAGCATAAATTATTTCTTATTGGCTCTTGCTTTACAGAAAACATCGGCGATAAGCTGAAAAAACATAAATTTTCTGTACTAGAGAATCCAAATGGTATTCTGTTTAATCCTGTTAGTGTAGCAGAAGCCATTACCGATTACATTGAAAATAAAAACTTCTCTGTTGATGATTTATTTCACTTCAATGAAGGCTGGCATAGCTGGAAGCATCACAGTCGTTTTTCAGGACTGACTCAGCAAGAGGCTTTACATAAAATCAATGCTTCAACTAATACTGCACATCATTATTTAAAAGAGGCTGATTATATTATGATCACTCTTGGGTCGGCATGGATATATACTTTAACAGATACGGCAATCAATGCCAAAGCAGGTTCCGTTGCTGCGAACAATCATAAGGCGCCGGCAGGTTGGTTTTACAGGAGGCTAATGACCATTGAAGAAATTTTAAAAGTTTTGGATAACGTTATTCATCGCCTGTTTCTTTTTAATAATAAACTAAAGATCATTTTTACAATAAGCCCTGTACGTCACTTGCGCGAAGGTGTAGTAGAAAATAACAGGAGCAAAGCTTTGTTAATTCATGCTGTTCATCACGTAGTAAATAAATTTGAAAACCTTTATTATTTCCCTGCTTATGAATTAGTAATAGATGATTTAAGAGATTACCGGTTTTATGCCGAAGACCTTGTACATCCAAATTATTTTGCAACACAATACGTCTGGGAAAAGTTTACAGATGCCTGTATAAATGAAAAAACAAAAACATTGATGGAGGAAATCCATTCTATTAATCTTGCTTTTCAACACAAACCTTTTAATCCCACTTCCGAGCAACATAAAAAGTTTCTTAGATCGGCTTATAATAAAACAAAAATGCTGAAGGAAGAATATCCATATTTGGACTTCGAAAAAGAGATCGATTATTTTTCTACAGCAGTTTAACGATTGCTAATAACTTCTGCAAGCTTCATAATTTAATGCATTCTGTCGCCCCGAACTTCTAAATGCTTAATTACTTCGGTTTCGTAGGCTAACCATTCTTTCCAACGGTCTTTTACTTTTTCTTTATCAATATAGGTTTCTGCCAATTCAATGAACAAAGTATAGTGTCCGGCTTCACTTTCCATGAAACGGCGATAAAATTTACGCAGGTACTCATCCTCCAAACCTTCGCTTAATCTTTTAAACCGTTCGCAACTGCGTGCCTCTATCATAGCCATCATTAACAGTTGATCTAATAATCTTCCTTCCTCGGCACCACCGGTTTTACAAAATTGCACCAGCG
>JBQCHB010000542.1:0-30839 GCA_051955075.1 Flavisolibacter sp. | reverse complement strand
GGAGAAAAAAATAACCTGGCGGATAAGTATCCTCAAAAAGTTAAGGAACTTTCTGAGCTGCTTGAAAAAATAAAAAGACAGTAAGTTGTGTGGAAGGAAATTAATTTATAAGGGGCCATTTTGTAGCATTAAGACAATTATTGTAGATACGATACGCCCCAAAGCAATTTGCATCAATGAAAAACACTTTCTTCATTTTAATCGTTTCTGTCATTGCAGTTTGCTGTAACAATAAAAAGACAGCAACAGCTTCGGCGGTCAATACTGATTCTGTGATCTCGTGCATGCGAACGCCTGCCCGGTTTGCAAATTCAGTGGATACTTCTTTCATTGCCGGTGGCGATACATCAATAAAGGGCATGGTGCTGATTGCTGGCGAAACTTTTATGATGGGCGGCGATAACAGCCAGGCTAGTGAAGACGAATACCCCAAACACCCCGTGAAGGTGAATGCATTTTACATGGATGAAACAGAAGTGACCAACGCACAGTTTCAAAAGTTTGTTGATGCTACAGGTTACGTTACTACTGCAGAAAGAAAACCCGATTGGGAAGAATTGAAAAAAACACTACCACCAAATACACCCAAGCCGCCCGACAGTGTGTTGGTGCCAGCGTCATTGGTTTTCAGACAAACCAGCGGTCCTGTTGATTTCAACTATAATGAGTGGTGGAGTTGGGTACCCGGCGCAGATTGGAAGCACCCCGAAGGGCCAGGCAGCAATATTATTGGAAAGGAGCATTTTCCGGTTACACAGGTTAGCTGGTACGATGCAATGGCTTATTGCAAGTGGGCCGGCAAACGATTACCCACAGAAGCAGAATGGGAGTTTGCAGCAAGGGGAGGGCTTGTAAATAATATTTATTCCTGGGGTAATGAGCATATTAATGCTGGTAAGGCCAAGGCCAACAGTTGGGAAGGCAAGTTTCCTTATTACAATGAAAAAAAAGATGGATTTGTAACTGCGGCGCCGGTAAGATTCTTTCAGCCCAATGGCTATGGATTATACGACATGGCTGGCAATGTGTGGGAATGGTGCAGCGACTGGTATGACGCTAATTATTATAAAACGCTTTCCGCATCTTCAGCAACCATAGACCCCAAAGGTTCACAAAAAAGCTTTGATCCCGAAGATCCATACACGCCTAAAAAAAGTTTACGTGGTGGCAGTTTTTTGTGCAACGATAGCTATTGCAGCGGCTATCGTGTGGCACGCCGTATGAAAAGCAGTCCTGATACGGGTTTGGAGCATACAGGTTTCAGATGCGTAAAGGATGTGAAGAAGTGATTTAAGATGCTTCGCTTATTTCAATTCAAATAAAAACAAATGAATCTCTGTTTTTAGTATACTGGTTTGCATGCGTCAATGCTATAAACTTTGTATAATTTTGTAGTTATTAAAAGACCGCTTCCTCTCTTGTTATCTGCTTATAATATGCAAAGTGGCCGGAGAAAGGAAGCGGGAGTTTTACAGTCTTTCCTGCTCCTTTCAAAGCTCAACACTACAATAGTTTTTGCGCAAACGGTTGCGTAAGCCTGAACAAAAAAGATGGCCTAAATTGTTTTAGATAATACAGCCAACCCTGCGAATGCCTCTCATTATTTGTAGAAGGTTAAATTATTTGATTTGCTTTTAGTGACCAACGAAGAGGAAATATTGTGCCGCCTTGCAAAAGGAGACAGACACGCTTTCGACGCTATTTACCGTCAGTATTTTTATGCAGTTTATCGCAATTCGCTGAAGATTACACGGGAGGTAAATGCAGCCGAAGATATAGTACAAGAAGTTTTTATTGCACTCTGGCAAAAAAGAGAAACCATTGATACAAAACGCTCCGTTGGTAGTTGGCTTTTTGTGGTTTGTTATAATAAATCGGTTAATTTTTTAAAAAGAAAATTAAAGGAGTCTCTAGCTCATCATCAATTGCAGCAGCTAACTTCCGATAGCGGCGAAGAGGTTATTTATTATAATCTTCAATGGGAAATGCTGGAAGAAGCGATAGCCCAGCTTTCACCACAAAAAAGAAAAGTGTTTGAGCTTTGCAAACTGCAAGGCAAAAGCTACGAAGAAACTGCTGCAGCACTTCACCTGTCTAAGCACACTGTAAAAGAATATTTATCTGCCGCTGTCAGTTTTGTGAAAGAATATGTGCATCAGCATCCGCAGTCGTCTGTTGCTGTTACGACAGGGTTCGTTGTTATGGTCACTGTTCTTTAATCTAATGCGCCTGGGCAATAAACGGTGCAGGTACCCTCTAAAATTTTTTTGAAAAATCTTTTTAACCATCCCCCTTTTTTCACCGGTTCGTTGTATTTATTTAAAAAGCGTCATCTTGGCCTCTTCCGAAAATATTTCAGGTAAGCTACAGCAGTTGTTAGAAAAAGAGGAGTGGTCTTTTGAAGACCGCAACTGGCTATTGCAATATCTCGAACAAAATGACAATCCTGAACTGTGGCAGTTAATGCAGGAACGGTTTGTTAATGATGTAGCTTCCAACTGTCAGCATGCTGAAGCGGAAAAACTCCTTTCTATCATCCATAAAAAAATTGAAGGCACACAAAACAAGGCTTCCTTGTTTTCATTAATAAAATGGAAGCGCATGTTAGTAGCCGCTTCAATTGTTTTGGTTGTAGGTACCACCGGTTTTATTTATCTGCAACGCGGAACGGAAAACAATAAGGAAGTGGCCGCTACTACAAAAAAGCAATTGCCTCACGATATTGCGCCTGGCCACGATAATGCTGTTCTTACCCTGGCCGATGGTTCTACTATTGTTTTAGATCATGTCGCTAACGGCACGCTGGCCAGGCAGGGCAATATAAAGGTGTTGAAATTAAATGGGCAAATCGCTTATACCGGTAAAGGCACCGGCAATGAAATTGTTTACAACACTATTACTACAGCAAAGGGCAATCAATATCAGCTAATATTAGCCGATGGTTCTTCAGTATACCTTAATGCAGCTTCGTCTATCCGTTTTCCAACAGCTTTTGTTGGCAACGAAAGAAGGGTGGAAATAACAGGCGAAGCCTATTTTGAAGTGGCGCATAATACTGCAAAGCCCTTTAAAGTTTCTTACACTACCAGCACGGGCTCCAAAGGAGAAGTGCAGGTGCTTGGCACACATTTCAACATCAATGCTTACGATGACGAAGCCAGTGTAAAAACAACGCTGGTTGAAGGGAAGGTAAAAGTAACACAAGCCACAAGTGTTGTGCAATTACTGCCTTCGCAGGAAGCGGTGTTTGGCAAAAACAATAATCAATTAAAAGTACAGCCTGCCGATGTAGAGGAAGCAATTGCCTGGAAGACAGGCATGTTCGAGTTTCATGATGCTGACCTGCACAGCATTATGCGGCAAATATCCCGGTGGTATGATGTGGAAGTAAAATTTACAGGAACTGTATCCGGCAAAGCTTATAATGGTTCTATACGCCGCCAGGCAACCCTTTCACAAGTGTTACAGATTTTAAAGCTGGCCGGTGTAAACTATACGTTGCATGAAAGAACATTGACCATACAAGCGAATTGAAGAAAAACCAATTCCTGAACAATAGAAACAAAAATTTAATCTGTGTTCTCTCCTGAAGCCTAAAAAAACCGGGTGCATTGCAGTGCCCCCGGTTATAATAAGGGCTAAACAGGTAACATACATTGCGTGTACTGCTTATTATTTAACCCAAACGTTACAAAACTATGCTATTTAAAAAATCGGGCAAGCAAAAGCAAATAAACAAAATGCTTGCACAAATGCTCCGGGTTATGAAGTTAACTGCTATTCTTTTAACGGCTGCTGCGCTGCAGGTAAGTGCAGGCGGTTTTGCACAAAAGCTGACACTTGACCTCCATGATGTTCGGCTGGAGAAAGTGTTCAAAGAAATTCGTAAGCAAACCGGTTACGCCTTCTTTTACGAGAAAGGAATACTGCAAAAAGCAGATAGAATTTCTCTGCAGGTAAAAGACGCCGGTATTGAAGAAGCTTTGAATAAATGCTTTAGTGGCCAGCAACTGGACTACAGCATTGTTGACAAAACCATCGTGATAAAAGAAAAACCGGCGCCAGTTATAACAGAAAAAACAGAAGTGGAGCAACCGGTTGCTCCTGCCGAGATTAAGGGCATAGTAAAAGACGAAAAAGGTGCGCCTTTGGCTGGCGTGTCAGTAATAGTAAAAGGTACTCAAAAAGGTACCAGCACTAATATTGATGGCTCGTTCAGTATTGATGCCAAAGCAGGTGATGTGCTGGAGTTTTCTATTGTAGGTTATAAGAATACAAGTATAACGGTTGGCAACAAAACCAGCATCAATATTCAGATGGAAGTGGAGGTGGTTGCAGGAAATGAAGTGGTTGTAATTGGTTATGGTACGCAAAAGAAAAGTGATTTGACAGGCTCAGTTACCAGCCTTAAAGCAGGAGACCTTACTTTGGGTGGTACCGTAACTAATGCCGCCCAGGCCTTGCAGGGAAGGGCGGCCGGAGTTTTGGTAACGCAAAATTCCAAAGCACCGGGTGGAAGCATTTCTGTACGTATTCGTGGTTCCAACTCTATCAGCAGCACCAATGAACCGCTGTATGTGGTTGATGGCTTTCCTACATCAAACGGAGCTGACATTAATCCTAATGATATAGCATCCATGGAAATTTTAAAAGACGCCTCAGCTACAGCTATCTATGGCGCCAGGGCAGCCAATGGTGTTATTATAATAACTACTAAAAGAGGTAAAAGCGGCAAAGGTCAAATTTCCTATAACGGTTATGCCGGTGTGCAAAATGTCGTCAATCCTTTTCACATGCTCAATGGTAAACAGTATATGCAGTTGGCAAACGATCTGTACCAGGAAATTGATGGCCAGCAAGGACAACAATATGCTGTATATACACAATCGCAGTTGGCATCAACAGTAAATACAGACTGGGTTAAAGAAGCAACCCGTGCAGGCGTGATCCAAAGTCATAATATAGATTACCAGGGTGGCAATGAGAAAACTAAAATCCTGACAAGCCTCGGCTATTTCAAGCAAAAAGGGATTTTGGAAAATACAGACTACAGAAGATTTTCGGCCCGTGTAAATGTCGATCAAAATATCAATGATTATATTAAAGCCGGCGCCTCTGTGTACGGTCAAAGATCAAATTCGAATATACAGGACTATGGCGGAAACATTTTGCAAACAAATGTGTTGCTTGGTATATTAACTTACGACCCTACAGTGCCGGTTTATAATGCGGACGGAACATTTGGCCGTCCTCCGGGAGGTAAAGGCGATAATCCCTTAGCCAATTTATTAGGAAGGCAAAACGAGCTTACTAAGGACCGTTTGAATGGGAATGCATACGTGGAAGTAAAGCCATTCAAAGAACTTACGGGAAGAGTAAATGCCGGTGTTGAAATAGCACACAATTTTACGGGCAGGTATTTGCCACGTTCTACTTACCAGGGCGGCATAGATAATGGAGTGGCCAGCACCATCGACGCTAACTCAACACACCAGCTTTTAGATGCTACTTTAAATTATAGTAAAACGCTTCATCATGATCATTCAATTAGTGTTTTAGGCGGATATGCTTATGAAAAAACCGTAGCCGATAGCAGGAGCATTGGTGTAAAAGGATTTTCAACTGATCTTTTTTCATTTAATAATTTAGGAGCAGCTTCTACTATTACAGGTGTTTCATCTGCAAAATCTGAAAACATTCTCATTTCATTTTTTGGCAGGCTGAATTATTCTTATCTCGATAAATATCTTTTAACGTTCACGCTGAGAAGAGATGGCTCTTCAAGATTTGGTGCTGATTACCGTTGGGGTTCGTTCCCCTCCGGGGCCTTTGCATGGCGCCTGGACAGAGAAGATTTCATACAGAACCTTGGCTTGTTCTCTAACTTAAAACTAAGATTAGGTTATGGTAAAACCGGAAACGATCAAATAGGAAACTATGCGGCTTTAGCTTTAATGTCTAATACCCACGTATCATTTGATGGTTCCGGAAACGATGCGGGTACGCATCTTAACCAATCTACTCCTGAAAATCCTGCATTGAAATGGGAAACTACATCTCAATATAATGCTGGTTTAGACATGGGCTTTTTCCGGTCCCGCGTCCAGGTAACTTTAGATGCGTATTACAAAAAAACATCTGACCTGCTGATCAGGAAATCGCTTCCTCTTTATTCCGGATTCAGTTCTGGCCTTAGCAATGTAGGCTCTATTGAAAACAAAGGAGTCGAACTGGAAGTTATCAGCCGTAATTTGGTTAGCGCTTTTAGATGGGAAACCCGCCTGAACATTGCAGTGAACAGGAATAAAGTATTGGATCTTGGCGACGGCGGTGATATTGCCCTTACTTCTGCAAAGCCAATGGGAACTGTATCGGAAGAGCAATTTGCAGTTATTCGAGAAGGTGAACCTTTAGGATCGCTTTATGGCTATGTATATGCAGGCGTCATACAACAAGGAGAGAATTATGCGCCTCAACCTTCATCAGTACCAGGCGATCCAAAGTTCATGGACATATCTGGCCCCGATGGTAAACCTGATAATAAAATTGACAATTACGACCGCACCATTATTGGTTCCGCTAATCCCAAATTTATTTACGGTGTTAACAACACATTCAACTACAAGAATTTTGATTTGTCAGTTTTCTTTCACGGTTCAGTAGGTAACAAGTTGCTGAACATGACAAGAATGAATCTCGAATGGAACCGGACAACTGAATCTTTAAACAGGTGGACGCCTGACCATACGAATACTGATATACCCCGAAATGGTTTTTACTATTCAAAGTATGGCGGGTATATCAACTCGCACTTTATAGAAGATGCGTCTTTTTTGCGAATGAAGAATATAACACTGGGGTATACCATACCGTCTAATTCAAAGATCATCCAGTCGCTCAGAATTTATGGTTCTGTAGAAAACCTGTTTACAATAACAAAATACACAGGTTGGGATCCTGAAGTGGATACAAAGGGTTATGAGTCTAATTCAACCGGTGGACAAACGGCCAACGCAGGAGCAGGTATGGATTTCAATTCTTACCCGGGCATGCGTTCAGTTACTTTCGGTATCAACCTTAATTTCTAAATCGGAAAACTTTATTGTAGCTAATAAAAAAAGAATTTCATGAAATACTCATTTATAGCACTCGTTTTATTTGCTTCGGTTGGGTGCACCAAGTTAGATCCCAAATTGTATAGCGATCTAACCACTGCAAATGCTTATTCCACAGAAAGCGACATCAATGCGGCCCTTACTGGTATTTACGCAGATCTCGCCCCATACCCCGGCGATGGTTGGATGTACTATAACGGTTATTTAGTAATGACCACTGACTACACTACGGACATGGGTTTTTCCACTGCGGCAGGCGATCCTACTAAACTGAGCAACTTTACTTACGATGCCAATAACCGCTACATCAGGTACAACTGGCAATACATGTACGAGGTAATAAGCAATGCCAACGTATTACTCTCAAAAATTGACGCTATTGCAATGGACGAAACGAAGAAGAAAAAGATCATTGGCCAGGCAAGATTTCTCAGGGCCCTTGCTTACAGAGATCTGACTGACGGGTGGGGACCAGTTCCTTTGATTACCACAGTGATACCACCTGATCAAACCTTGAACATGCCTCTAAGCCCTGTTGAAGAAGTAGATAAAGTGATCGTAGAAGATTGTAAATATGCCATTGATAATCTTCCTGCTTCGTGGAATCTTAATGAAGGTTTGTCAAGAGCTACAAAAGGCGCTGCTGCTACTTTGTTAGGACAGGTATATATGAGGGCTCATGATTACTCCAATGCAAAGACCTACATTGATATGGTTCTGGATTTAAAGAATCAGGGTGTTTATCAATTAAATCCGGATTTTAAAAACGTATGGTCGGAGAGCAATAAGTTTGACAAGGGATTCATCTTTTGCATTCTTCACGAACCCGCACTGAATGGTGGCGAAATCGCCAATCACTTTGGTCCTGAAGATAACAGGGAAGTGCCGGACAGGTGGCAATACTATGGTGTTTCACTGGAGTTTTGGAGAAAATACAGCGATAAAGACCCACGCAAACAGTTCTTTTATTATAACTATGAAGGCGCCGCAGCACGTGATAACTCTACGACGCATGGTTATTTTTATATGATTCCGGGACCGGGACAAACGACGCCGCCCAGCGATACAGTAAAGTTTCTTAAAAATGTGGCCACTAAAAAGTATTCATACGAAATGGTTTCTAATTCGTATTACGATGGGCGCACTATTTCTGTTTTCCGCATTGAAGATGTTATTTTGAACAAAGCCGAAATTGAAAATGAGTTAAGCGGTCCCGGAGCTGCATTGCCCTACGTGAATATGATAAGGGCAAGGGCCGGCGCTCCCGAATATGGAACCGATCCAGCTTTTCCTGTGCCGGCAAGTAAAGAAGAGATGGCGCAAAAGATATTGGATGAACGCGGCTTCGAATTGGTGTTCGAATATAAACGCCGTCCCGATTTAATACGGTTTGGGAAATATGAGTCCACTTGCAATGATTATCTTGTTTCACGTGGGCTTGCCCCCGTTGTAAAATCTTCGATGCGCTACTTTCCTTATCCTTTAGTAGAAGCACAACTGAATAGCAATATGGCATCTGCAAACCTTACCAGGTTGCCATAACAATTAAAATAAAACAGCTTCACCCGATCGCCTGTGGTTGGGTGAAGTTATTGGCGGTAAAGCCTGAATGATGAAAAGAAAGTCTATTTTAAAAATCTCGTTGACGCTGTTTGTGCTTCTTGTAGTATCTACTTCAGGCATAGCCTGGTATTTGCAAAATTCAATTTCTATTAAGAGCATTCAGCTTTCTTCTCCTAACAACTATGCAATGGTAGAAGAGGTAAAGGTCGTATTGGACAAACCTGAATCTGTTTATATCACCTACTGGGAAGAAGGATCGAATGAGAGATACCGTACGGTAAAAACTACAAAAGATTCAGCCCATTCAATCGAACTGTTGTTGCTTGAACCCGGAACTACATACAATTACCAGGTAGTTATTGACCGGATGATAAACGTGTCATCGAAAGTATTCTCATTTCATACAAGAAAACAATCGCCCTGGTTAATGCACAATTGGGTAAAAGAAGAAAATCCGCACGATGCAGGTTCTCTTGCGGACGGCATGGTGATGTTATGCAATGCCCGGCTTCCAGGTTATATTGCTATGGTAGATGGTAAAGGAACCATACGCTGGTACTGGCAGGTAGATGACATAGGCGTTAGAGCTGCCACCATCACACCTCGCGGCACCATACTGGCTATGCTAAGGCCACCAATGAAAGATGAAATTAACGACACGCCAAAAGAGGAAGCGGACACACTCAGGCAAATGGAAAAGCCTATACGCAGGGGAACCATGGGCTTTGCAGGCGGAACGGCAATAGCAGAAATAGACCTCACCGGAAAACAACTTTGGCGAATTGACATGGACACTGTATTAGGTGGTCAATACAAGATCATTCACCATGATGTAAAGATGGATAACAATGGTCATGTAGTAACATTGGTTCGAAACGACAAAGTGTTTAATATGTCGCAGATAGGTGGTAAAGGAATAGACACTTTGGGCGGCGATGGTATTTTAGTGATGGATACTACAGGGAAAAAAATATGGGAATGGAATGCATGGGACGAATGGGATATAAAAAATGATCCTTTCATAAAACAGTTTGCGTATGATAGATTTCATATTAACTCTTTAAGCTTTGATAAAGATGGTAATTACCTGGTATCTGTAGCCATTGAGGACCAAATATGGAAAATCAATGCGGCTACTGGTAAAGTGATGTGGAAGCTTGGAAAGAATGGAAACTTCAAAATGGACACTACTACTTATTTTTCATTCCAGCATTCTGTTCACATCAATCCTTATGGCGACTTGATGGTTTTTGACAACTCGCTTTGGAAAAAACGATCAGGTGGTGTGTCTTTCTCTCTTGATACTATAAACTGGACAGCTACTACAAAGATCAATGCCATCTTGCCGAGGTCAAAATATACATCAAGAATGGGCAGTGCTTATGTGTTGCCGAATGGGAACCTTTTGCAAACCAGTTCTAAAACAGGCGCAGTAATGGTGACGGATTTGCACGGGAAAATCCTGTGGGAGTTAAACTGCTATTTTGTTCCTTATCGTGGAGAGTACATACCTGGTGAGCTTTGGAACAAATACTTTATAAAAGGATAATCTTAATTTTTTAATCGTTTAATAAACGGGTATGAAACGTGTAGCTGTTTTAGGTTTAAGTTTTGTCTTTGCAGTCGCCTTCTTTTTCTCCTGCCAATCGGTAGCCAACGACAAAAAAGCTGAACGGGGTATGACTGCAAACGATCCGGGCTTTGTGGTGGTAGATACGGCAAACATTCCACACGATAAATTTGGAGAGGCGGTTCGTTATGGTTATGAACTGATGATCAATACATCGTATTACATAGGGCCGAAAGGCGTAAACGGAAGATACCTGGGCAACAGGATGAACTGCACCAACTGTCATCAATGGGCGGGCACCAAACCTTTCTCTTTTAATTTAATGAAATCGCAGGAAGACTATCCGCAGTACCGTTCGCGGGAAGGAAAGATTTTATCACTTGCAGAAAGAGTGAATAATTGCATGATGCGTCCGCATAATGGCAGGCCTTTACCGCTTGACAGCAAAGAAATGATTGCCTTTTTGTCCTATTTTAAATGGATTAACAGCTTTGTAAACCGGCAGGAAAAATTCACTGGATCAAAGAATATGTCGGTTGAATTTCCTGAAGTAGCAGCCAGTTCTGAACGTGGTCAAACTTTGTATGCTGAAAATTGTGCAAGGTGTCATGGCACTAATGGCGAAGGGACTTTGCGGCCTGATGGTGCAGCTTACATCTATCCGCCGCTGTGGGGCCATGAAGGTTATCAACCCGGCTCCAGTATGCACCGCATCATTAAAATGGCGCAATGGATAAAGGCCAATATGCCTTTTGATAAAGCTACCTGGAACAAGCCCTATTTGACTGATGAACAGGCCCTGGATATTGCGGCTTTTGTTAATAACGATGAACTACATCAAAGACCCAGCCCCAAAAGCTTTGATTATCCTCACCCTGAAGAGAAATCAATTGACTATGACAAAGGTCCTTTTGCTGATTCGTTTTCAGAAGCCCAACATAAGTATGGGCCTTATAAACCCATTGTTGATTATTGGAAGGGTAAAGGCATGCACGCCAGCTATTGAAATCAGCAGGTTATAAATAAATTCATTAAAGCACTTTAAAAAGATTGGCATTAAATAATATGATGTGCCGTTTTTTAATTGCATCCCTTAGCATATGAAAGCAACATCTCTAACTGTGTCGATGATTTTGTTTTGCTTCTTTTCTTTAGCACAAACTGCTACAATAAAAGAATACAACAAATCATTCACCACCTATCCTTACTCTGATCCCAACCCTGTTCCGTCCTTCACTAAAATTTATCCCTACTTCCGGTATGATGGATTTACTGATAAACCAGTACAAAAAGATTGGAAAGTAATAGAGCTTGAAAACGATTACATTAAAGTAATGATACTGCCGGAAATAGGAGGGAAGATATGGGCTGCCATTGAAAAATCAACCAACCAGCCTTTTATTTATTACAACCATGCGGTGAAGTTTCGCGACATTGCCATGCGTGGCCCCTGGACAAGTGGGGGTATTGAAGCAAACTATGGCATTATTGGTCATACGCCCAATTGTGCTACGCCGGTTGATTACACTACGAAAAAAAATGAAGACGGGAGCGTAAGTTGCATCATTGGTGTGTTGGATCTGCTGACAAGAACCAATTGGCGTATAGAAATTAATTTACCTAAGGACAAAGCTTACTTCACTACAAAATCGTTTTGGTACAATAGCACACCGCTTGAACAGCCTTACTATCACTGGATGAACACCGGGCTTACAGCCCAGGGCAATCTGGAATTTATTTATCCGGGTACAAAGTATTTGGGACACGAAGGAGAATATTCCGATTGGCCGGTGAATAAAATCAACGGAAAGAAAATTTCTTTTTACGAAGAAAACAATTTTGGAGGCTACAAATCATATCATGTATTTGGCAAGTACACCAATTTTTTTGGAGCTTATTGGCATGATCACGATTTTGGCATGGCCCGTTATGCATTGCATGACGATAAGGCGGGCAAAAAGATTTGGATATGGGGCTTGTCACGCCAGGGAATGATATGGGAAAAGCTACTGACAGATACGGATGGACAATACGTGGAAGTACAGTCGGGGAGATTATTCAATCAAAATGCAGAAAAAAGCAGCTTTACACCATTCAAGCATGAAAGCTTTGCACCTTATAATTCAGACGAATGGACTGAGTATTGGTACCCGGTAATGCGCACAAAAGGATTTGTAGAAGCCAATGAATATGGAGCGCTGAATGTGAAATATGAAGGTGGCTGGTTAAAGATATACTTCAATCCAGTGCAAAACATCCATGATGATTTAACTGTGCGGCAAGGAGAAAAAATAATTTATGACAAAAAGTTATCGCTGACGCCTTTGAAGGTTTTTAAGGATTCGATTAAGGTAAATATCGATCCTGAAAAGATAATAGTTACTCTTGGCGAAAATAAATTGGTTTATCAGTCTTCACCTGAAGCAAATAATATTTCGCGTCCTGTTGATGCACCGCAAAATTTCAATTGGCAAACTGTATATGGTCTGTATTTGCAGGGAAAAGAATTTGCCGATCAAAAGATGTATGTGCAGGCTGAAGAAAAATTAAAAATGGCACTGGAGAAGGATTCGAATTTTTTGCCTGCGGTGGTTAAAATGGAAGAATTGCTTTATCGTAATATGCGCTATGCAGATGCATGTGTATTGGCTAAGAGAGCGTTGAGCATTGATACACACGACGGCGCTGCCAACTATTATTATGGCTTGATCAATGCTCAATTGAATAATGTGGTAGATGCGAAAGATGGTTTTGATCTGGCAACCCTTTCATTAGAATACCGCAGTGCTGCATATACTGAATTAAGTAAGATTTACCTGAAAGAGAAAGAATGGAATAAAGCTTTGGTGTATGCAGCAAAAGCTATTGATTTCAATAGGTATGATATTTCTGCTTATGAAGTACAGGCCATCGTTTACCGTTATAAGAATGACAGTATCCGGGCAGCAGAGGTTTTGAATAAAATCATGTCATATGATCAGCTGAACCATTTTGCCGGGTTTGAAAAATATCTGTGGCACCCATCAATTGAAAGTCAAAAACAGTTTACTGGTTTTATCCAAAACGAGCTGCCGTCAGAAACTTATTTGGAACTTGCCATTGGCTACTATAACAAAGGATGTATAAGTGAGGCAGAAAAAGTGCTCAGGCTTCCTCCCTCCAATATAATTATTGAATACTGGCTGGCGTTTATTCAAAACAAACGGCATGAAAACTTTTCATTACAATTGGAAAAAGCAACTCGGTCTTCTCCCGCATTTGCATTTGCCTTTCGTTCTGAAACAGCAGCGGTGTTAATATGGGCAGCACAGCAAAATGATAATTGGAAATCAAAGTATTTGCTGGCACTTCTCTATAAGGATAGAAATCGCATCGCAGAAAGCAGGGAATTGTTTCGTCAACTAAACAACCAGCCTGACTATGCTCCGTTCTACGCTGCACGTGCCTTATTGTTTTGGGATGAAGAAAAAGAAACCGTGTTAGCCGATCTTACAAAAGCATTAGCGTTAGACAAACAAGAATGGCGGTATCATAAAATGCTGGCCGAATACTACATACAGCAACAACAAAATGAAAAAGCTTTAGCCATAACAGAAAGTTTTTATCGTTCACACCCGGCCAATTACATCATGGGCATGTTGTATGCAAAGACGCTGCTGTTGAATAAAAAATATAAAGACTGCGATCAGTTACTTACTCACCTCAATATCATTCCCTTTGAAGGCGCTACGGAGGGGAGGGAACTTTACAGGGAAGCTAAACTGATGCAGGCTATGCAGCAATTGAAAAAGAAAAATTATAAAAAAGCGCTTCAATTTATTGCTGCAGCCAGAAACTGGCCGGAGAACCTTGGTGTTGGTAAACCTTATGAACAGGATGTTGATGAAAGATTAGAGGATTGGATGAGTTATTATTGTTACCAACATATGGGTAATGTAGTACAAGCGCAGACATTCCTCCAAAAAATTGTTCGCTTTAACCCAAAGATTGAAAATACAGTAAGAAATTTTATACCGGCGAATCACCTGGTTAGCTTTTGGGCACTGGCAAAAACAAACAACCAGCAAGAAGCTGAAAATTGGTTAAATAAAGAGATACTCGATCTTCCCGGTAATAAAACTTTATTGTGGGTGAAGGCCAATGCAGAACATGATGAAAACAATTTTTTAGATACTGACAAAGATGCTTCTATGCGCATTTTGGAACAACTGGAGAGATTGTAAATAAAATTTACAGGTAACCTGTTTAATAATTCTTTTAAAATGTGCAACCGTTTGCATGGTTATAAGGCTGAATTCTGCTTTACCTTGAAACAATTGCTTTAACAAACTTCTTGGACAATTTAAAATTAAGCCTGGTAACCTCCCCGTACAAATAAATACATGATGATGAAAAATAACTGCCTTCTTTTTTTATTCTTGTTTTTGACAACTTTACTTCAGGCACAGGAAGTGAAGTATACATCGGGTAATAATTCCTGGAACGCCGATTCGCTGGGCAACCACAGGGCTGTAGTGCAGTTCAATGGCGAAGGCGATGTGGCAAAAGCCGTTATCGAATGGCGAAGGAGAGATGACGATCCACAGAATAAACGCATCATTGTAGAAGATGCAAAATCGCATCAAAAAGTTTTGAATGTAAAAACCGGAACGATCAATAGAGAATACGGTGAAATTTATTTTGAGCCCACATCAGGCAAAGGCACCTACTACGTGTATTACATGCCTTATAAAAACGAAGGCCGTTCCAATTATCCCAAAGGTGTTTACCTGCAGCCCGAGCATACGGCTTCCGCAAATTGGTTAAATGCAGTTAATACTTCGGTTGTAAACACTTCAGTTGTTGAAATACAGGCCATCAATACCTTTAATAGTTTTTACCCTATGGAAGTTATTGCAACAGCAAAAGAAACGGAGGCGATCAAAGAAAAAAATAAGGGCAAGGCATTTGTAGTTTTTCCTGAAGATCGTGAGTTTTCTATTCGCATGAAAAATGATTTGCCCTACCGGTGGACACAAAAAGGTATACAAACATCTTTTAATGGCAAAGCAGCACGGGGAGAAAATTATACTTACCAATTAGGCGTTTATGCTCTGCAAGATTTAGAAAATGTGCAGGTACAATTCACCGGCTTAAAATCGGCCAACGGTAAAGTTATCTCTGCCAAAAATATTTCCTGTATGAATACCAACGGCACCACTTATGATGCTAAGCCACTCGTAAAAAAAGTAGATGTGCCCCAAAACGAAGTGCAGGCTTTATGGTGCGTTGTTGATGTCCCTCAAAATGCTGCACCTGGTGTTTATACCGGTAAGGCTACTGTGACTGCAAAAGGAGTGAAGTCTTCCGTTGTTGATATTAAGTTAACGGTAACATCGCAATTGCTAAAAGACGGAGGCATCAGCGAGCCATGGAAAATGACAAGATTAAAATGGTTGAACTCAACCCTTGCCCAACAAAACGAGGTTATTGCACCTTATACTGCATTACAGGTGCGGGGTAATGCTATAAGTTTATTGGGAAGAAAAATCGAATTGGGTAATGATGGTTTTCCCAAACAAATTCAAACTTTTTTCACGCCTGAAATGACTGGTTATACAACTACACCAAAAAATATTTTAGCGCAACCTATGCAATGGTTTGCTGATGCCGATAGCAAAAAGCTTGCATGGAAAAGTTCAGGCGTGAAGTTTACCACTCAACAACCTGGTACTGTAAAATGGACAAGCACCAATACATCGGCTGATTTAAAAATGGAAGTAAATGCTTCATTAGAATTTGATGGCTTTGCATCTTATGAAGTAAAAATAACTGCATTGAAAGATGTCAGCCTGGACAATGCGGGTCTTCAAATTCCATTTAATAGGGCCGCCTCAAAATACTTGATGGGATTGGGTCAGAAAGGTGGATACCGTCCTGAAAATTTTGAATGGAAGTGGGATGTGGCACATAAAAACCAGGATGGCGCCTGGATTGGAAATGTGAATGCAGGTTTGCAATTTTCATTGCGTGATGAAAAATATGTTAGACCGCTGAACACAAATTTTTATTTACAAAAACCTTTGTTGCTTCCTTCTTCCTGGGGCAATGAAGAGAAAGGTGGTATCAGTATCAGAGAAGAAGGTAATATTGTTTTAGTGAATAATTTCAGTGGTTCACGCAGCATGAGGAAAGGCGATGTATTGTACTACAATTTCACTTTACTCATTACACCTTTTCATCCCATCGACACCGATTTCCAGTGGAGCACACGTTTCTTTCATAAGTACGATGATCTCGATTCGATAAAAGCAACCGGCGCCACGGTGGTAAATATTCATCATGCTACGCCTATCAATCCCTGGATCAACTATCCTTTTATTGAATGGAAAAAAATGAAGGACTATATTGATGAGACACACAACAAAGGATTAAAAGTTAAGATCTACAATACTGTTCGTGAACTTTCCAACCATGCATACGAAACCTTTGCTTTGAGAAGTTTAGGTCATGAAATTTATTCGCCGGGCAAAGGTGGTGGCTTTAGCTGGCTGCAGGAGCATATTGACAGCGATTACATTGCTGCATGGTTTGTTCCTGAAATAAAAGATGCAGCTATTGTAAACAGTGGCATGAGCCGCTGGCACAATTACTACGTAGAAGGAATGAACTGGCTGGTGAACAATGTTGGCATCGACGGTATTTATTTAGACGATGTGGCTTTTGATCGTGTAACGATGAAACGTATTAAGCGAGTGCTTACGCAAAATGGTCATCCGGGAATTATTGACCTGCACTCGGCTAATCAGTATAACAAAAGCGATGGCTTTAACAACAGCGCCAATTTGTACATGGAACATTTTCCTTACCTCAATCGTCTTTGGTTTGGTGAGTACTTCGATTATGAAAACAATACGCCTGATTTCTTTTTAACGGAAGTAAGCGGTATTCCGTTTGGGTTAATGGGCGAGATGTTGCAGGGCGGCGGTAATCCATGGAGAGGAATGATCTATGGCATGACCAACCGCATGCCGTGGAGTGATAATGCTGATCCAAGACCAATATGGAAAGTGTGGGATGAATTTGGCATGAAGGGAACAGAAATGATTGGTTATTGGAGTGAGCATTGCCCGGTAAAAACGGATAACGAAAAAGTACTGGCAACTGTATACAAAAAGAAAGGTGCAGCATTGGTTTCCATTGCCAGTTGGGTCGATGCTGATACAAACGTGCAATTAAGGATTGATTGGAAATCATTAGGCATTGATCCGGCAAAAGCAATGAT
Source organism: Flavisolibacter sp. (assembly GCA_051955075.1). Taxonomy (GTDB): domain Bacteria; phylum Bacteroidota; class Bacteroidia; order Chitinophagales; family Chitinophagaceae; genus Flavisolibacter. Next base: position 13,327 of record JBQCHB010000542.1, on the reverse strand, counting down.
TACAGCCCCGGAGATAAAGAATTTCCAGGCACAAAGCTCATTCGCTGCTACCCAATCCATTCCGGTTAAAAAAGGAAAGGGATGGCTGCTGATTATAAAAGAGAAATAGAAAAAGTTTCTAAGTAATTAAAGGGCAGGCTGCAAGGCTTGCCCTTTATGATTCTATTAGTATTTGAAATAAAAATTGAAATAGCGCTGTAATCAATCTCGTAAATCTTTAATTCCAGTTAACGTTTGTTTTCGGTTCTTTGCATCATGTCAGCAGACATTTTACATAACTGGCAAAAAAAGAGCAAGGAGAAACAAAAGCATTATAAGAGCTTTTTGGAACGTGCCGATAAAAACAAAGTGCTCAGGCAGTTACCCCAACTGCATGAAGAGGCTTTTGAAAAAGTGGATTGCCTGCAATGTGCTGCCTGTTGTAAAAATTATTCTCCCCGCTTTAAAACGCCTGATGTTAAACGCATCAGCAAACATTTAGGGATGAAGGAGAGCAATTTTATTGAAACTTATTTGCGTGTGGACGAAGATGGCGACTTTGTAGTAAAAGCTTCGCCTTGCCCATTTTTAGGAGCCGATAATTTTTGTTCCATTTACGATGTGCGGCCATCCGATTGTGCCAGGTTTCCTTATACCAATGAGGACGTAATTGTAAAAAGGCAAAAACTTACATTGACCAATGCCAGCTTTTGCCCTATTACTTTTTATGTGCTGGAAAAGCTCAGCCAGGCTCTGAAATAAATCTTATTATTGTTTTTCGGCCACCTCTTCGTAAGCTGCTGTCAAAGGCCGCTCAATTCCCTGGCCGGTCCATTCTGTAACTCCCGGGATGGAAGTGTTTTTAATAAATTCATCTTTTGAAACACCTTTTTTTATTTCGCTTTCAGTAAATGCCAGCACCTTGCTCAAATAATCCTGAAATTTTTTCAGGTCTTCTTTTGTGCCTGTTTCTTCTCCGGGATTCAATGAATGCCCAAAAATGATAACGGTGTCATTACCGGCTTTATCAATGATCTGATCCAGGTCTTTTATCCAGTTTGCCATGCTGGCGCCGGCGCTTCTATCCACTACAGGGTGCCGTTTGTTAAACATCAGATCGCCAACATGCATAATGTTAGCATTTTCAAAAAGATACACAGCATCGCCATTCGTATGTCCGGGCCCAAAGTAATCTGCCTTTATTTTTTCATCATCCATTTTCAATTTCCAGTCTTCTTTGAAAGTTATATCCGGAAACAACTGTTTGTCTACAGAATTATTTTTTTCAGCTACTCTTTTTTGATTAGCCAGTGAGTTTTCATGAGCGGCCACATGTTCTACAAGTCCTTTGTAAGCAATATTGCCCGCCGTATGATCACCGTGATGGTGAGTGTTCAGCAAGTATTTGAAAGGACTTGTAGTTTGCTTCTGCAATTCTTCTATCAAATGTTTTGAAGTATCCGGGAATTGGGCGTCGATGACCACAATCCCGTCTTTGGACAGTAAAAAGCCAATGGTGCCTCCACGTTCAGTAAAGATGCCAATGTTATTGCGCAGCATCCTGATCTTATATTCTTTTATGTCTAGCATAACGGCAAGCGATTTTTTTTGAAGTAGTAAACTGGCGCCCGTTAATAAGGCTGTATTGCGGAGAAAATTGCGGCGTTGCATGTGAAAGTTTTTAAAAGATTAAAGTTCGCTTGTTCACAGGATCGGTTCATAAAATTTGCCAACTCGTAAGCTGGTGCACCAGTGAATTGAAGAACTTATTTAGTATTCGAATTTACGCAATCCTGGTGCTTTAAACCACGAAACAATTACAACGAGCAAAGTCATGCTTCCTCCAAAAATTACGGCGGGCACAGCACCCATTGCCCTGGCAGTAAAACCGCTTTCAAATTGTCCCAATTCATTTGAAGAATTGATGAACATTGAATTAACGGCGCTTACGCGTCCACGCATTTCATCAGGTGTGGTAAGTTGCAAAACCGTTCCGCGTATTACCACACTAATGCCATCAAGCATACCACCAATCAGCAAGGCAATAAATGAAAGCAAATACAATTTTGACAAGCCAAAAGTGATGATGCATAAACCAAAACCGGCAACTACAAACATTAATAGTCTTCCCTGGTGTTTTCTGAGAGGTGTAATGGTGATGAAAATGATCATGAAAATAGAACCAATATCAATGGCGGCATTAAGCCAGCCAAATCCGATTGGGCCAACTTTTAATATCCGGTCTGCAAATTCAGGTATCAACGCTACAGCCCCGCCAAATAAAACAGCAAACAAGTCCAGCGAGATAGCACCTAATAATATTTTATGATTGAATACAAAATGCAAACCTTGTTTTACGCTTTCCCATGCTTTGATGGTAAGGTTGGTATGCAGTATTGGCTTCTTTTTGATTTTTGATAATACAATAGATGCCAGCAATACGTAAAAAAGAATAACATAGAATGTGGCGTGTACGCCTGCAAAGGCAATCAAAAATCCGGCAGAGGCATGCCCAAGAATGGAAGCCGCCAGCCAGGACGTTGAGCTGATGCTTGCAGCGAATTGTAAAATGTTTCGCGGAATTAATTGAGCAATAATGGCGTTGGAAGTAGGGCCAACAAATGCCCTGATGATGCCGGAAAAAAATATGATAGCATAAAATAAAAGGGATAAAGTAGCAACAGAAAGATGCGCTTCCACCGAAGGCGATGTGATAACAAATAATGCCACCACGCAAATAGAATAAGAAAGCATTCCTTTTAACAATAGCGTTCGCTTGTCTGACCGGTCTACTATATGGCCGGCATACAAAGCCAGCGAAAAAACGGGAATAAACTCCGATAAACCAACAATGCCTATAGCAAATGAACTCTTGGTGAGATGAAACAACTGGTAGGCTACTACAGTGGCTACCATGCGCAAGGCCATGGTATAGAAAAAACGGACAATAATAAAAAACCTGAACTCTTTATGATTAAGTGGAGATAAGCTCTGCGATTTGAATTCCGTGCTGGACAAAGATAGTTTCTGTATGGAATAGAGATAGTCGTTTGACTGCTTTTATAACCTATGCAAATGGTAGCAACTTAAATATTGACCTAAATAAAAGATCATGGTTCGTGTTCATTTCAAAAACCAAAATCAAATGTTAAATGAAACGAGGTTGAAAAAATTTATTTCAAAATGTCATTCAACTCATATTACATTTGTGGCGGTTCTTTAATTACTTATCAAGAAAGGTGGAGGGAATTGGCCCGGTGAAACCTTAGCAACCGTCCTTCAAGTGCGGCCTCACAGGAAGGGAAAGGTGCTACATCCATTTCCGCTGTAGCGGGAAGAGATAAGTCAGATGCTTAGTTAAAAACAAGAGTTTACATAACTAAAAGCACTTCTGATTTATCGGGAGTGCTTTTTTATTTTAGCCCTGCTACCATAAAACACTTCTGGTAAATTCTGATGAGTGGTTGACATTCAATCACACGTTAATTTAAAACAATGAAAAAGGCAACAACATTTAATCTTCTGTCAACAGTTTACAAAGCTTCAAAATTCGAAGCAGGCTGTTGTTGTTGCTGTAAGTGCACTTCCTGTTGTTGTAGCAAATAATTCTTCTTTGCGCTACTGATCCAACAAAAACAGGTTTCCTCGTTTGCTTGCTACTCACGATTTATTTTTTGTATTATGTCTATTCCATTAAAAGACAGGTTTCTGTCTTTACAAAGAATTATTGACGGGTTGTCTATACCCGATGCATTGAAAACGCTGAACAGCGCTTTTTCAGGAGCGGTTACATTTTCTACCAGCTTTAGTTTTGAAGACCAGGTCATTACTGACCTGATCCAAAAAAACGCGGCAGGCATTTCCATTTTTACGCTGGATACCGGCCGCCTGTTTCCTGAAACATATTCCACCTGGAGCCGTACACTCGAGCATTACAATATCAACATCAAGGCGTTTTATCCCGATGAAGAAAAGTTGCAGCAATATGTAACATCCAATGGTCCCAATGCATTTTATCAATCAACAGAATTGCGCAAAAGCTGCTGCCATATTAGGAAAGTAGTGCCGTTGAAAAAAGCATTGCAAAATAATTCGGTGTGGATCACTGGGCTGCTTGCAGAACATTCAACTGGCAGAGAAAACCTGCAATCACTCGAGTGGGATGAAAACAATAACATTATTAAGTATCACCCTTTGCTGCACTGGATTACAGAGGAAGTAAAACAATACATCAATCAACATCATATTCCTTACAACAGTTTGCACGATAAAGGCTTTGTAAGCATTGGCTGTGCACCGTGCACAAGGGCCATTAAGCCGGGAGAAGATTTCAGAGCCGGCAGATGGTGGTGGGAAGATAATAGTAAAAAAGAATGCGGCTTGCATGTTCATGGCAATGCCATCTCAACCATAAATAATAAATGAAATTGTATGAGCTATAGATTAGATTATTTGGATCAGTTAGAGTCGGAAGCTATTCACATTTTTCGTGAAGTAGCAGGACAGTTTGAACGACCTGCCTTATTGTTCTCCGGTGGTAAAGACTCTATTACCTTGGTGCATTTGGCGCTGAAAGCATTTCGTCCGGGCAAGTTTCCTTTCCCTTTAGTACACATCGATACAGGGCATAATTTCCCCGAAGCTTTACAGTTTCGTGATGCATTGGCAGAAAGAATTGGTGAGAAGTTGATCGTTCGTAAAGTGGAAGACACTATCAAAGCAAAAAATCTTACAGAACAAAAGGGAAAATTTGCCAGCCGCAATGCTTTGCAGACTTACACTTTGCTGGATACAATCGAAGAATTTCATTTTGATGCCTGCATTGGCGGTGCCCGCCGCGATGAAGAAAAAGCAAGAGCCAAGGAAAGGATTTTTTCGGTGCGTGATGAATTTGGCCAATGGGATCCAAAGTTGCAAAGACCCGAATTGTGGCAAACGTTTAATGGTAAAATACATAAAGGCGAAAACGTAAGAGTGTTTCCCATCAGCAACTGGACAGAACTTGATATTTGGAATTACATAAGCCGCGAAAAAATAGCATTGCCTTCCATCTATTTTGCCCATGAAAGAAAAGTGCTAGAGCACCAGGGACAATTAGTTGCTGTTTCAGATTTTATTCAGTTGGATGCCACAGACGTTGTCACTACAAAAAAAGTACGTTACCGTACTGTTGGCGACATGACCTGTACGGCAGCAGTTGAATCCAGCGCATCCACTATTGATGGTATTATTTCAGAGATCATTGCCACCAAAACCAGCGAACGCGGCGAAACAAGAATAGACGACAAAGTAAGTGAAGCCGCTATGGAAGACCGCAAGAAGAACGGATATTTTTAGAGAAAGCGAGTGGTAAATGGTAAGTGGCGAGTACAAATAGAAAATATGATACTAGGAAGGAAAAGCAACCCTCAAACTACAAACTATAAACTTCAAACGTTTTATGGATATTTTAAAATTTATAACCGCAGGCAGTGTAGATGATGGCAAAAGCACATTAATTGGCCGTTTGTTATACGACAGCAAATCCATCATGATCGACCAACTGGAAGCCATTGAAAAGCAAAGCAGGAACAAGCAGGATGGCGAGATTGACCTTGCTTTATTAACGGATGGGCTACGTGCCGAAAGAGAGCAGGGCATTACCATTGATGTGGCATACAAATATTTTTCTACGCCTAAGCGCAAGTTCATTATTGCCGATGCGCCGGGGCATATTCAATACACTCGTAACATGGTAACGGGTGCTTCCAATGCTGACCTGATCATCATTCTAATAGATGCCCGTCATGGCGTAGTGGAGCAAACACGACGCCATTCTATCATTGCATCGTTGTTGAATATTCCGCATGTAGTAGTTGCCGTTAATAAAATGGATTTGGTGAACTACTCTCAGGACGTTTATAACAATATTGTAATTGACTACGCAGAGGTGGCAAAGTCGCTGGGGCTGAAAGAAGTGTCCTACATTCCCATCAGTGCTATCAATGGTGACAATATTGTTGAAAAATCTTTAAACCTTGCATGGTATGAAGATGAGCCACTTTTACATCTTTTAGAATCCATCCAGTTAGATACCGACATCAATTTGACGCATGCAAGATTTCCGGTGCAATATGTTATTCGTCCGCAAACAGGAGACCTGCACGATTACCGTGGCTATGCAGGAAAAATACTCAGCGGCATTTATCGTAAAGGCGATGCTGTAACCGTATTGCCGTCGGGCGTGCAAAGCACTATTACAAAAATTGAAAAAAATAACATAGAAGTGGAAGAAGCCTACGCATTAGAAAGTGCGGTGCTCCATTTGGAAGATGATGTGGATGTAAGCCGCGGTGATGTAATTGTTCATCAAAGCAACCAACCCAAAGTAGAACAGGAACTGGATGTATTGATTTGCTGGATGGGCAACAAACCCCTGGCCGCAGGCAATAAATATTTATTGCAGATCAACAGCCGTGTAGTAAGAAGCGCTGTAAAAGAAATTGAATACAAATTGGATGTAAACTCATTGCAAAAACAACCGGCGCCAGATGCAGTGAATCTGAACGACATTATTAAGGCTACTATCAAAACCGCATCGCCCATTCCATTCGATTCATACAAAGAACTGCGTGCCAATGGCGGCGCCATATTGATTGATGAAACCAGTTTGGTAACAGTGGGTGCTTGTATGATACAGTGAGGAGATGACAGGTGGTTGATGACGGATGATAGAAGTTAGTAGTAAACTATTAATTATAAAACGCAAACTTTTTAAATAAAGCCAATAGAAAGAAAATAAATGAACGAAAAAATTTTCATACAAGCATTATCGGAGTGGAATCAAAAACAATTTTCGCATTTTCCCAATAAGCAGTTGGCAGAAGATTTTGCCAACGAGCTTTTTCATTTCCTGTTTGGTTTGTATGAGAGTAAGTGTGAAGAAAAATTGCAAGGGCAATACGATGGGCTAAAAAACTCGTTGCATTCTCTTCTTCTTGAGTTGATAACGGAAGAAGAAGTTGTGAAAAAGCAGGCTATAAGCTTTTTTGATGCATTGCCCTCTATTTATAAGCAATTGTTACTGGACGCGGAAGCCATACTAAAGTTTGATCCGGCTGCGCAATCCATTGAAGAAGTGTTGTTGGCTTATCCAGGTTTTTATGCAACGGCAATTTATCGTATAGCACATCAATTGCAAAGCCAGAACATCAAAACCTTGCCCCGCCTGCTTTCTGAATATGCGCATAGCAAAACAGGAATTGATATTCATCCTGCTGCACAAATAGGTTCTGCCTTTGCTATCGATCATGGAACAGGGATTGTGGTTGGCGAAACCACCATCATTGGCGACTATGTGAAAATTTACCAGGGCGTAACGCTTGGTGCATTGAATGTAGACAAATCAAAAGCCGCAACCAAACGGCATCCAACTATTGAAGACGGCGTTGTGATTTATTCAGGAGCCACCATTCTTGGAGGCGATACAATCATTGGCAAAGGCAGCATCATTGGTGGCAATGTTTGGATAACACATAGTGTGCCTTCCAATTCAGTAGTATATCATAAAAGAGAAATAAAAATAAAAGACAAAAACCCTTTTCCCGAACCACTCAACTTCATCATTTAAAAAAATAAAAATGAAAGCAAATAGCATTTTAGAAACTATTGGTAATACACCACACGTTCGCCTGGGCAAATTATTTCCAACGCATGAAGTGTGGATCAAGCTGGAAAAAACAAATCCCGGCGCCAGCATTAAAGACCGCATTGCACTATCTATGATTGAAGATGCCGAACAAAAAGGCATTTTGAAAAAGGACAGCGTCATTATTGAGCCTACGTCAGGCAATACGGGTATTGGGCTGGCACTGGTGGCTGCTGTGAAAAAATATAAACTGATTCTGGTAATGCCGGAAAGCATGAGTGTTGAAAGAAGAAAACTGATGTCTTCATACGGCGCAGAATTTGTACTCACGCCCCGTGAAAAAGGCATGAAAGGCGCCATTGAAAAAGCGCAGGAGTTAGCAGCATCTACACCCAATGCCTGGATCCCCCAGCAATTTGATAACGAAGCCAACACAGATGTTCACAGACGAACAACAGCGCAGGAAATTATTAATGATTTTAGCGACGGATTAGATTATGTAGTAACCGGTGTAGGCACTGGCGGTCACATCACCGCTATTGCACAAATAGTAAAACAAAAACTGCCCAACTTAAAAGTGATCGCAGTTGAACCTGAGCTTTCGGCCGTATTGAGTGGCGGCGCCGCTGGAAGCCATCCATTGCAAGGTTTGGGTGCGGGTTTTATTCCTTCAATCATGGATACAAAATTGTTGGACGGCGTTATTACTGTTAGTAAAGAAGAAGCATTTGAATATGCCCAACGCCTGGCAAAAGAAGAAGGCATTTTAGCGGGCATTTCAACCGGTGCGGCTGTAGCGGCTGTGGCTAAAAAGCTGGCTGATCTTCCTGCAGGATCAAAAATTCTCACATTCAATTACGATACAGGCGAAAGGTATTTATCTATTGAAGGACTATTTCAATAAACGATCATGAACCAATTATTTATTAAAGGGAAAGTAGCATTAGTAGGCGCAGGATCAGGCGATCCTGAGTTGTTAACCATTAAGGGAATGCGTTTGTTGCAAAATGCAGACGTAGTATTAACCGACCGCCTGGTGAGTGCCGAAATTTTAAAACGGCATGCATCGCCGACTGCCGAAATAGTTTATGTGGGAAAGCAATGCCGTCGGGGTACGTCAACACCACAAGCCACCATAAACGAGTTGATGGTGATTTATGCTAAAGCAGGCAGGCAGGTGGTGCGTTTGAAAGGCGGCGATGTTTCTATTTTTTCCAACGTGCTGGACGAATTGCAAACCCTTGTTGAAAATAATATCCCGTATGAAATTGTTCCGGGTGTAACGGCAGCTTTAGGCGCTGCGGCTTATGCAGGCATTCCTTTAACGGCCCGCAACCACGCAACGGCTGTGCGTTTTTTAACTGCTTATAAAGCTGATGTGGTTGCAGCAGGTTATTGGAAAGATTTGGCGAAGACGGATGACACATTGGTTTTTTATATGTCGTCCGAAACACTGGATGATGTTGTTGAAAATTTAGTGAGAAACGGAATTGCCGCAGATAAGTTATTAGCAGTGATAGAACAGGCCACCACTCCTTTTCAAAAAGTTTATACAAGCTCATTGTACCATTACGACAATACCTTAAGAAATAAAAAGTTCTTGTCGCCAAGCCTTGTAATTGTTGGTAAAGTGGTGGCGCTTCATCAGCAGTTCGAATGGTTTGAATCAGGTAACAAAAGCCAGCAGTATTTTGAACCTGTAGATAAATCAAATTTCAATACCAAAGAACATTTTGCCTTAACAGCATAAACAGAAAAGATGTTAGCTAATTCAAAAATAAAAATCGTTCAGGACCTTGTTGCCGATTTGAGCAAAGAAGAAATTATTTGGTTAAATGGTTATTTGGCAGGAATAGTTTCTACAGATGTAAAGCATGATAAAGCACCTGCTGCCTCTTCTTCAGTGAATAAGATCACCATCGCTTACGGCACTGAAACCGGCAATGCCAAAAGATTGGCTGCATCTTTTGCTGCCAAAGCCAAAAAGAACGGCATTCAGTCAAAGCTGGTCGGACTTGATCAATACAGGCTTACTGATCTTCCGAAAGAAGAATGGTTTTTTGCTGTGATCAGTACGCAGGGCGACGGCGAGCCGCCTGCAGGTGCTAAAAAGTTTTATGACCATTTACATCAAAACAGTGTTTCGCTCTCCAAACTAAAATATGGTGTGTTGGCCCTGGGCGATACCGCTTATCCGCTTTTTTGTAAAGCCGGTGAAGATGTGGATCAGCAATTGCAAAAGCTGGGTGCTACCCGTGTGTTGCCGTTACAGAAGCTTGATACGGATTACGAAGCCGAAGCAGACCAGTGGTTTGTTTCTTTATTGAATTCTTTAAGTACCAGGCAACCTGTTGCTGCACCCGCCACTACCATTGCAAAAAAATCGTCAAAGCAACAGTATGTAGGAACAATATTAACCAACATAAATCTGAATGCAAGCGGATCTGGAAAAGAAACGTATCATATAGAAATTGCTGCAGAAGATGTGCAGTTTCAGCCCGGCGATGCATTGGGTGTGGTACCGGCAAACGATGCTGAAGTAGTACAAAAAATTATTGCTTTGAGCGGTGTTGAGGAAGGCAGGATCATCTCATACAAAAACAGTGAGCACAGTGTTGCAGAACTTCTGAATAAAAAGCTTTCTATCTTTTATTTATCGGAAAGAGTGGTAAAAAAATATAGCGAAGTGGTACAGCAGGAAATTCCTGAAACTCGGATTGACCTGCTCGACCTTTTAAGGATTTATCCTGTAAGCAATGCAGAACAATTTCTGAACATCCTGCAAATACTTGACCCTATTACGCCAAGATTATATTCTATCGCTTCTTCGCCTTCGGCGCACGAAGGCGAAGTGCACCTCACGGTTGGTAAACATGATTTTAATGTAAACGGACAGTTGAAGAATGGTTTGTGTTCTGACTATCTCTCACAATTGAAAGAAGGTGACAGCTTTGAATTTTACATACACAAAAATCATTTGTTCAAACTGCCTGAAGCGGATAAGGACATCATTATGATTGGGCCGGGTACAGGCATTGCGCCTTTCCGTTCTTTTATTGGTGAACGTGATGCCGCGGGGGCAGATGGCCGCAGTTGGCTCTTCTTCGGCGACCAGCATTTCACGACAGATTTTCTTTACCAAACCGAATGGCAGAACTGGTTGCAAACCGGTGCGCTTACAAAAATGAATGTGGCCTTTAGCCGCGACCAGGAAGAAAAAATTTATGTGCAGCATAAATTATTACAACATGCTGCAGAAATTTTTGAATGGATAGAGAATGGCGCTTATCTCTATATCTGTGGTGCAAAAGAACCCATGAGTATAGATGTGGAAAATACTTTGGTGCAAATTATCAAAGAGCAAAGAAATCATTCCGATGAAGGGGCCCTTCAATACTTAGAGCATTTGAAAGAAGAGGGACGATTAGTAAAAGATGTCTATTAAGGATAGTAAATGGTGAGTGGGGGATGGCGGGTGAACAGAACCAGAAACTAAAAACAAAAACCAGGAACGTAAAATGTCTGAACAAAAGAATTTATCTGTAATAGAAAAAATTAAAACGGCCAGTGACGCTTTGCGTGGAACCATCAAGGAAAGTTTGCTTGATGAAATTACCGGCGCTGTTAGAGAGCATGATCATGCACTCATTAAATTTCACGGTATGTACGAGCAGGACGACCGTGACCTGCGTGAAGAAAGAGCACAAAAAAAATTAGACAAGCTATATTCTTTTATGATCCGCCTGCGCATTCCCGGCGGTTTCATTACACCGGAACAATGGATAGCAGCGCATCATGTAGCCGGTGCATACACCACAGGTGTCATAAAAATTACTACAAGGCAAACTATTCAGTTGCATGGTATTTTAAAACGCCACATTAAACCAACGCTGAAAAGTTTTGATAAAGTAAAATTAGATTCTATTGCAGCCTGCGGCGATGTAAACAGAAATGTTATTTGCAGCAGCCATCCTTCGCAATCGCCACTGCACAAACAAATACATGATTACGCCGCTAAGCTCAGTGCGGCTTTGCTTCCTAAAACAAAAGCGTTTTATGAAGTATGGTTGGATGAAGAAAAAATTGCCGATAAAAAACAGGAAGAAGATCCATTGTATCAAGATCGCTACATGCCGCGAAAATTTAAGATCGCCATTGCCATTCCACCGAATAACGACGTAGATGTTTTTGGTAATGATCTTGGCTTGATCGCCATTGTTGAAAATGGTAAGTTGACAGGATTTAATATGGCAGTAGGCGGTGGGTTAAGTTCTACACATGGCAATGCATCAACTTATCCGAGGCTGGCAAGTGAGATTGGTTTTGTTAGCACCGAAAACATCATGAAAGCCGCTTACGAAGTGTTAACCGTACAAAGAGATTTTGGTAACCGCAGCGACCGAAAACTGGCGAGGTTAAAATATACCGTGGACAGGATGGGCGTGGAGAACTTTAAAGAAGAAGTGGAGAAACGCTGTGGCTTTGCACTGGGAAAGCCAAGGCCTTATCAATTCACCGAAAGACGAGATTATTACGGCTGGCAGCAAAACAGTGAACGCAAATGGTATTATACTGTCTTCCTCGAAAATGGACGTGTGTTAGATGATGAACACGTTGCATTGAAAACTGCTTTTCTAAAAATAGCTGAAACTGGTAAAGCAAATTTTAGGTTTACAACTAACCAGAATGTGATACTTGCCGACATCGATGCAAAAGATAAGGCTGAAATAAATAAAATACTCAACAGCTTTGGTGTCATTCATCACACAGAAAGCGCAAGTGCCATGCGCAAAAACGCCATTGCGTGTGTGGCGTTCAATACTTGTCCTTTAGCATTGGCCGAGTCGCAACGTTATTTGCCTACACTAATCTCAAAAATAGAGCCGTTGCTAACCAAATATCATTTGCAGGATGAAGAGATCAGCGTACGCATGACCGGTTGCCCCAATGGTTGCGGACGTTCGCCCCTGGCTGAAATCGGCTTCATCGGTACATCCTACGGTTTTTATAATTTATATATTGGCGGCGACAGGTTAGGTGAGCGACTGAATATAAAGTTCAAAGAAAACCTTGATGAAGCTTCCATACTAAAAGAGCTGGATGCATTATTTGCAGCATACAGCGCCAAAAGATTGGCCAACGAAACTTTTGGTGACTTTGTAATACGCGAAAAATTTGTATCGGTTTAAATTATTGCAGATGAAAGTTGTTGAATTGGATAAGCCTGTAGAACAGCAAAGCATTTCTGCTCAAAACAATTTGTTTCCCGTTTTTTTAAAACTGGAAGAATTAAATGTATTGATAGTGGGCGCAGGCAAGGTGGGTCTGGAAAAATTATCTGCTATTATTCACAACTCTCCGCAAACAATCATAACTATTGTAGCCAAAGAAATATCGGATGATGTACATAACCTTGCTGCACTGCATGAAAACATCGAATTGCAACAAAAAGCATTTGAAGAACAAGACTTAAAAGACAAGGACATTGTATTTGTAGCGGTCAACGAAAAGCATACGAGCCAATGCATCAAAGAATTGGCTGCAGGAAAAAAATTATTGGTAAACGTGGCCGACACACCCGAACTGTGCGACTTTTATTTAAGTTCGGTGGTACAAAAAGGAGATTTGAAGATTGGCATCTCCACCAATGGAAAATCTCCCACTATTGCCAAACGGATGAAGCAAGTGATCAACGATATGATTCCGCAGGAAATGGAAAGC
>JBQCHB010000541.1:0-8827 GCA_051955075.1 Flavisolibacter sp. | reverse complement strand
GAAAAAGGCAAAATATAAGTGAAGCGCATTTTTATGGACGAACGACAGTAATTATGACGAATGAATTTCCATTCAGAAAAACGAAATAACTATTATGCAACTGTGTAATCAATACGTTTTAAATGTAGGGCAAGGCGTAACTTTTTTACTTCCCGGAGAGATGACTCCCTGCTTGATTAACGAAAACTCAAAAGCGCCGCGGGAGTTATTATAGTTGTTCAAAGAAGAAATAGTAGCATCGTAAGTAAACTCAAAAGTATAGTCTTTATAACCGAGGCCAATTAAAGGAATAAGGGCTTCTTTATGGCGATAATAAGCCCCTGCTATCAATAAATATTCGCCATCGCCGGAAAGATTGTAATGTGCATTAATACCGCCAACCAATTCAGAAGCGCCGGCCTGTTGTGTGTAGTAAATATTAGGGTTTAAAATTACCTGGTCGTTCAATTTAAAGCTGCCGTTTAAAAACCCGATATAACGCATGGGCACCCGGTTGTCAACGCCAACCACATCAGAATTAAAGAAAGATTCGTGTGGACGATTGACATGATGCACCGAAAAACCGGTATTTACATAAATGCTCGGTGTAGGGAAATAGGCATAATTCATTCCCACCTGCATATCTAAATAACTGATGTTGTTATTATCCAAAAAAACACTGGTGGGTAATTTATTGTCGAAAAATTTTCCGTCGAATTGATCGGGGAATTTAAGATTGGAAACATTGATCTGCTTATTGGCCCAGCCTACATTAAAACCCAAACTTAACAAGCTTGAATAACCCAAAAGCTGATGGTACGCCACAGAACCATATAACTTAGTAGAGGTAAGGTTTCCGCTGCCTGCCACATCACGCAAAATCACACCACCAACACCTATCCAACCATTATCAAACCGGTCTTTCATTAATTGCACATCGCCAAAAGCACTCATGGTTTTATAAGGCACAGCCATAATGGATGACCATTGGTCACGATAATTAATGCCCAGACGGAAATCTCCATCGGGAATAAAACCTGTATTAGCTGGATTGGTAGTTAACGGCGAGTTGAAAAATTGAGAAAAATGAAGGTCCTGTCCAAAGGCACAAGGCATAAGGCATAGGCTAAAAGCCAAAGTAGCTATGTTTTTCAAACGCTTCATTTTCAAAATTTCAAATTTGTACATTGGCACAATCCCTTTACTATCTGATTAACGTTATATCGCCTTTTTTAGTTGCTTTGGTTCCATCGGTAAATTCTACATCTACAGTATATGCATAAACATCCATTGGCAATAATTTACCGTTATATCTTCCATCCCAACCAATATGCTTGTCATTTGTTTCAAAAACTTTTTGCCCCCAACGTGCCCAGATCGTAAATTTCATCTTTGCAAAACCAAAGCCACGCACAAACACTTTACTATTCACGTCGCCGCTCAACGGTGTAAAAGCGTTAGGAACATCTAATGCAGGCTCAATTAAAGTTGTCACTTGCCTGCAAACCGTGTCAGCACAGCCAGCAGGATTAATAGCTATGAGGCAAGCGTTATAAACAGCTGTGGTATTATACTCATGCTGAATCACTGCTCTTGATGTGGTGATCAGTGAATCGCCATCACCAAACAGCCATTTAAAATTAACAGCATCGGCACTGGAAAGATTGGTGAATGATATAGGCGTATTTACCGTTGGCGGCTGAGGAGCAGCTGTAAAATCGGCAACCGGAATATCGTAAACCGTTATCGTAAATGTTTTTTTGTCGATCTTGTTACAAGTAGCTGAATCAACGGCTGTCAGGCTAATGGTGTAGGTTCCGGCAGTTGCATATAAATGGGTTGGGCTTACATCTGTTGAGGTGCTGCCATCGCCAAAATCCCAGGTAAACTGAGAACCACCGACTGAAGTATTGCTAAAGGCCGCATTGTAAGGTGCGCAACCTGTGGGAGGTATTTCAAAATTGGCCTTCACCTGCGAGGCTACTCTTAATTGTCTTACAATACTGTCAGGCGAATTACAATAAGAGGTGTCGCTCAGAACGAGTTTTACATTATAGGTGCCCGGAGCAGCATAATTATGTGTAACCGTTGCATTATCTGTAGTGATTCTTGGTGTGTTATCGCCAAAATCCCAGGTAAAGGTTTTTGGTCCAAAAGGATAGCCTGCCGGAGCTACTGAAATATTATCGAACTGGTAAACCAATGAAGTACAATTGGCCGGATCTGATTTTTTATAGTTAAAATCAGGTAAAGCCTGGTTATTACCCACTTTAATATTGAGATATGACGTATCACGAATGTTACAGGTGCTTGAATCAATAGCTACCAGCATTACCCTGAAAACACCAATGGAGTTATACGTATGTGTGTAGTTGGGAACAGTAGAAGTAACTTGTGGAGAACCATCTCCAAAATTCCATTCGTAGCTTACTGCCTTTAATGCAGTGTCTTTAAAATCAACTGTAAGTGGCACGCAGCCTGCCGTATCTTTTGCAACGCCCATAATAAAAGATTCTACACCGGAACCTACTCCCGCAAAATCAAAAGCAATTTTTACCATGGCAAGGTTACAGTTGGCACTTGCAGGTTTCTGTGTTCCATTAGTAGTTGGGTATGGAAGATTGTTGCTGCAATTAGCACAAATAGCCTGGTAAATCACTCCGTTCTTGTCGAAACGGCTGGTACCGCCATCCACGTGATCACTTATGGTTTGTGGAGAGTTTTGGCCATAAAAAGTTCCATACAATTGAGACTTTGCATTCTTTTCCAGAACAAAAAAGTAAAAGTCTTGTCCAAGGTGGGTTGTTGTATTAATATCCGGCGTGGATTTTATGGCATCCGGTGTAACAGGAAGTCCTTGTACGCCTGCATTTTGATATTTAGGATCAATAGTTCCTCCCCATCCCGACACATATACGTTTTCGCAGCGGTCAACAAGAAAAGCTACAGGAGAAATATCGGGATGAGCACTGCCCTTCCCAAACGCAGTAGAATAGACGTAAGCCGAAAGGTCGGGCTGCATTTTTGAGATAAATTGCTTGCCGCCTGGCTGGCTCCATGTAGCATTTAGGATGGGCCATGTACCGGTTGTTTGTCCCATTACGTAGGGGAAGCCAAAGCGATCGAATTGGATGCCATACACCTGGTCAATTCCCGAAGTACCCAAATAAGTAGTTTTTAAAATTGCAGATCCATCATTACTAATGATGGACACAAAACCATCAACGCCGCCGTTATAAGAAGGGCCAATTGTCCCAGCTCCGGAACCTGGAAGGTCATTACTTTCTGTACCGCCAGCTACGTAAATATTATTGTTCAGCGGATTTAAGGATATCACATAAGCAGCGTCATTTCCATCGCCACCTAAATAGGTGCTGAAGAAGCGTGTAGAAAGGTCAGGAGAAAACTTGAGCACTACACCATCCTGCGAGTTTTGCCCACCTTTATTAGTTGACTGAAAACCGCCGAGCACTGGAAAGTTTGTGGATTGTGTACAAGAAGCAAGGTAAATATTTCCTGCGCCGTCAAGGTTTACTTCACTTCGCGACTCATCACCATAATTTTGCTGAAGAGAAAGAGCCCCGCCGCCGCATGGCGTAATGTTAGCACCATCATCTCCCGAACCTCCAATTTTTACCGAGCCAATTAGAGCGGAGCCCGCAACATTAAGCTTGGCAATAAAAATATCCCATCCGCCCCCAGATCCTATCAATGAATTCTTTAGAGGAAAATCTGAAGAATTGGTTCTACCCGCAACAACCAGGTTGCCCAATGGATCACAGATCAGGCTCGAAGGCATTTCATTATTTGAACCACCGAGATAGGTAGCATAAACCCGGCTGTTTCCATCAGCAGACATTTTCATAATGCCAATATCAAATCCGCCTGTACCAAAACATCCGCCACCGCCTCCGCCATAATTTGTTTGATAAGCCCCGGTTGTAACAGGAAACCCTTGCGAAAAAACGATTCCGCCTCCAAACATACTGCCATCCGGACCATAAGTAGCGGTGAAACCCCAGTTATCAGCCGCACTGCCCGTAAGAGAACAAAATATAAGAGTTGGGTCAATGATCAAAGTAGATTTCTTATCATAATCTTTTATGTTAAACCTTACAACATGATCTTTTATAGAATACTTAGCGCCTACCTCTGCCCGGCCTTTTTCCCGGTATTGATAAGTGTATGGAGATAACTCCTTTAATACGCCTACAGAAGTACCAATAACAAGCTCTTTGTTTTTTACTTCCAGCCTGTCAACACCTTTATATTTTAATGCAATATTAGAAACCTCTCCACCAGGATTAACAATGAAATCATATTTCATTGTGCCCTGGTCGGAGTAATAGCGTACATCGATGTTAGGATAAATATTTTTTACAGTGATGCCCTGGTAAGTTTTGCAATTAGCAGCCCAATGAGAAGGATCGTTTCCAATGAAATAATTACTGTAAGCTTCTAAAGGTTTGTCCGGAAGTATTACTGCTTTTGAATTAGCATCAACGAAATTGACGGTATAAGCATGTGAGCGAAGCACCAGACCTTGATCTTTAGTTCTACTATTTACATTTGTTGCATGGTCATGAACAACCTGGTGCAGGTGTTCCCAATCCTCGCTATTATGTTGCACTACGGTGAAACCTTCTTTGTGAACATAAAAAGCACCGGCAGAGACCTTGCCCATGAATAACACCTTGCTATCCCATTGGCCTTTGTTTTCAACGAACTCAATGTTTTGACTAAATGCAGTATGTGCAAGCAGGGCGGAGAGCAGAAAGAGTATGTAACGTTTAGGGTTCAATGCTTTTCTAAATTAACTAATATTCGTCAAAAATGTTGTGTAAATAACCTGTTAAGAAATTCGGCTCCAGGGAGTTTTACCATGCAATGACAGTAAATAGTTTTTCAATGGTAGATTTTCCTGGCTTTCCAATTCGGGATCTTCTTCTACTACCTGTTCTGCTATTTTTTTGGCTGCTTCCAAAATTTGCCTGTCTTTGACAAGGTCGGCCAACTTAAAGTTTAAAGCACCGCTTTGCCTTGTTCCTTCAATTTCTCCGGGGCCACGCAACTCTAAATCTTTCTCTGCAATTTCAAAGCCATTGTTGGTTGCAGTCATGATTTTGATCCTTTGCTTTGCTTCAGCACCAATTTGGGTTGAGGTCATCAAAATGCAATAGCTTTTTTCGGCGCCCCTGCCTACCCTGCCCCGCAACTGGTGCAATTGCGATAGCCCAAATTTCTCGGCGTTTTCAATCACCATAACCGTGGCATTGGGCACATTTACACCTACTTCAATTACGGTAGTACTCACCATGATTTGTGTGTCACGGCTTACAAACCGTTGCATATTGGTCTCCTTTTGGTCGGCTGGCTGCCGGCCATGCACCATGCTAATCCAATACTTTGGCTCTGGGAAAAATGCTTTTACATTTTCATAGCCGCTCATCAGGTTTTCATAATCAAGCTTGGAACTTTCTTCTATTAATGGGAAAATAATATAGGCTTGCCGGCCTGCATCAATTTCATCTCTTATAAAATCCATCACCCTTGCTCTATACGTATCATAACGATGAACTGTGGTTACCGGTTGCCGCCCTGGCGGTAATTCATCCATAATACTGTAATCCAGATCGCCAAAAGCAGTCATGGCTAAAGTACGGGGAATGGGTGTTGCCGTCATTACTAACACATGAGGCGGCGTGGCTGCTTTTTTCCAAAGACTGGCACGTTGTGCTACACCAAAACGGTGTTGTTCATCAATTACCACAAAGCCCAGGTTTTTAAACTGTACCACTTCTTCAATCAAGGCATGTGTGCCTACAATAATGCTTAGGCTACCATCGGCAAGAGCTTGCAGCGTTGATCTTCGTTCTTTAGCCGGTGTTGAACCTGTAAGCAGCCGAACTTCAATGGGCAGTTCTTTCAACAGTTCACGAATACTATTAAAATGTTGCTGGGCCAAAATTTCGGTCGGCGCCATCATACAGCTTTGAAAGCCATTGTCAACTGCCAGCAGCATAATCAATAAAGCCACAATAGTTTTCCCGCTGCCTACATCGCCTTGTAATAAACGATTCATTTGATGACCGCTGCCCGTATCAGCTCTTATTTCTTTTATGACTCTTTTTTGTGCGCCTGTCAATTCGAAAGGCAGATGATCTTTATAAAAGGAATTGAACAACGCTCCTACCTTGCTAAATACTACTCCTTTCGATCTTCGGTGCCTGTCAGAACGAACTTTTGCCAGGCGCAGTTGGGTAATAAAAAATTCTTCGAACTTCAACCTGCGCAAAGCCTGCTCGTATAAGGGCGCAGCAGTTGGGAAGTGAATTTGCTTTAATGCTTCGAAACGCGGAAGCAATTTTAATTTTTCCACCAACGGTTGCGGAAGGTTTTCCGGAATATTTTTTTCATTGAGCAGAACAAAAAGAGCTTCTGTCAATTTACCTATTTGCCTACCACTTAAGCCTTTTGCTTTTAATTTTTCGGTAGTAGAATAAACAGGTTCAAGATAAGATTTCACAGGAGCCGTTCCATTTTTTACTACCTCCATTTCCGGATGAACGATCTGGGGCTTGCCCATGAAAAAACTGATCTTGCCGAAAATATTATATATCTCATTTTGCTTTAGCGTTTTTTCGATCCAGGTAATTCCTTTAAACCAGGTAAGTTCAATTACGCCTGTGTCGTCTGTTAGGAATGCGGTCAGGCGTTTGCTGCTTCTCTCTCCTACAGTTTCGTAATACCACAACTTGCCTTGTATCTGTGCATATTCTGTGGAGGTACTGAGATCAGCAATTTTGGCAACTTTTGTTTTATCAATATGACGGTAAGGAAAAAAGTTTAAAAGGTCGCCATAGGTAAAAATGCCTAACTCTTTTTTTAAGAGGTCGGCTTTTAGCGGACCAACGCCTTTTAAATATTCAATGGGCTGAGATAATATGTTTGCTAAGGTGGCGATGAGAAGGGTTTCGACAAAAATAATGGTTAGCTGTTTTAATTAACGTGAAGAGATATTTAAAGAGATTGTTTTGAATATTCTTTTCAAAATTCGGATTGGCAAATATCAAAAGACATCCTTCTAATAGTTTTAAAAAGCAATGTCTAACGTTCAACGATTATGAAAAGTATAATTACCGTGGCAGCTTGCATGAATAAGTATTAATGCTTATTTTGCCGCTACCAATATCTAACATGTACGAAACTCTATTACAGATCAACCTCGATTTCGGTGAATTCAAATTCGGCGTTTTGGCTTTTGTTACGGCTTTTATAGTAGCCATGATCGTAATGCCACCTCTCATAAGAATTATCTATCGTTTCAGGCTTTTTGACGTACCCGACTTACGCAAAGAACACAGTGCGCCTGTACCTACTATGGGTGGAATTGCTTCCTGTGCAGGAATGGTTATAGCGTGTGTGTTTTGGTTCAGGTTTACCAACGAGGTTTTTATTATTTCTTTTTTCTTTTCAGTGGCTGTATTGTTTGCTGTGGGCATCATGGATGATCTGAAAAGTTTGCCAGCCCGGTATAAATTAGTGATACAAGTAGCAGTGGCCAGTTTAATTGCTTTCAGTGGTGTACGCATCACCAGTTTTAATGGCTTGCTGGGTATTTACGAATTGCCAACATCGGCTCAATATAGTTTTACAATCCTGGCAATAACAGGAATCACCAATGCTTTCAACCTGATTGACGGTATTGATGGATTGGCTGGTGGGCTTGGCTTTATGAGCTTAACGATCCTGGGCTTGTTTCTTACGATTTGCAATGATGGTAACAATGCAATTATTGCTTTTGCTTTAAGCGGTGGCTTGCTGGGCTTTTTATATTACAACTTTAACCCTGCCCGCATTTTTATGGGCGACACCGGTTCTTTGGTGCTTGGTTTTGTAATATCTGTACTTTGCGTAAGGCTTGTTCAATTAAATCCTGCGACAACTCCTTCTTCCATTATCAAACATGCCCCTGTATTCGTTATGAGTATTGTGGCCATTCCAGTTTTTGATACGCTCAGGGTTTTTGCGCTACGCATATGGCAGGGAAGGTCACCTTTCTCGCCAGACAAAAATCATATTCATCATTTACTTACGAACAATGGGTGGAGCCATGGCTTTGCAGCAAAGCTTATTTGTTTTGTTCATGCCCTGATTTTGACCATAGGCTATTTTTTGAAAGATGTGCCGCAAATTGGCGGCGTGCTCATTCTTGTCAGTTTTATGCTGGTAATTGTAATGGCTTTTCAAAAAATAAGGGTACCTGGATTAAAGAAATCTATACCTTTTAATTCCCCAACAGCATAAGCGCTATATATTTTCGCTGGGTTCAAAACATCATAAAAAAGGCTTGCAAATTGTGCAAGCCTTTTCTTTATAAAACACTATAGTTCTAAAACTTAATCATCTTTTTGCTTAGCAGTTTCCCTCCCATTTCAACCCTAAGAAAATAAACCCCTGCGGCCAATTCGCTAACAGATAAATTGGTTTTAAACAATTGCTCGTTTTTGTCAAAAACAAAGTTTTTGGTGACGCTGCCCGACTGGCTTACTATCTGAATAGTAACCTTTCCTTTATAGTTATTATTCAATTGCATTACCAATTGGTCTTTACTCGGGTTAGGAAATATTTCAAGCGATGCCGATGCTTTTTCTTCCAGAACAACATTCGATGCTGCATTTTTTGAAGAGGTTAAAGAAGCATCACCTGCCGTCAGTACAAATCCGTTCAGGTAATTGTAGGTAGTACCGCTTTTGATGTTTACTATGATTTGTCCCTGTGCATTGGGCACTATGCCTGTAAAGGCTGCCTTATCAGTGAGATTGTAATAAGTGTCAACACTCTTTGA
>JBQCHB010000540.1:0-3048 GCA_051955075.1 Flavisolibacter sp. | reverse complement strand
GGAAGATATTTTGAACATGTTTGAAGGTTTGATCAAATACATTTTCAAGCAGGTGAAGGATATTGACTATAAAGAAAAAGTAGAACGCATGACCTGGGAAGATGCCATGTGGCATTATGGCAATGACAAGCCTGACATTCGCTTTGGCATGAAAGTGGCCAATTTGAAATTCCCATCACATACTTTTCCTTCACAACAAAACAATAGCAGTTTAATTGACGGTGCAGATTTTAAGGTATTTGATGAAGCGGAAACCGTTGTTGCCATTGCCGCTCCGGGTTGTTCCGATTATACAAGAAAACAAACCGATGAATTAACAGAGTGGGTAAAACGTCCGCAAATTGGAATGAAAGGTTTGGTATTTATTAAATGCAATGCGGATGGAACCTATAAAAGCAGCGTAGATAAATTTTATAGTGAAGAAAAATTAAAAGCCATTGCAGCATTTACCAATGCTAAAGCCGGAGATTTGATCTTGATCTTAGCAGGCGCTGAAGAAAGAACAAGAAAAGCGATCAGCGAATTGCGATTGGAATTAGGTGAACGTTTGGGTCTGCGTAAAAAAGACGAATTCAAATTGTTGTGGGTGTTGGACTTTCCATTGTTTGAATACGACGAAGAAGGCAACCGCTGGGTGGCGAGACACCATCCGTTTACATCGCCGAAGCCTTCACAAATTGAAGAAATGATCAACAACAACCCGGTGATTGAAAATGCGGCTGAATATTTAAAACACCCTTACGCCAGCATCAAAGCCAATGCTTACGATATGGTGTTGAACGGAAATGAAATCGGCGGCGGCTCTATCCGTATCTATCAAAGAGAGTTGCAGGAAAAAATGTTTGCTGCTTTGGGCATGAGTGAAGAAGAAGCGCAGCATAAATTTGGGTTTTTACTTGGTGCTTTTGAATATGGTGCGCCGCCGCATGGTGGCATTGCTTTTGGCTTCGACAGGCTTTGCGCTATTTTAGGTGGCAGCGAAAGCATTCGTGATTTTATTGCTTTCCCTAAAAATAACAGCGGCAGGGATGTGATGCTCGATGCGCCTTCTTCAATTGATGAAAAACAGTTGGAGGAGTTGAGTATAAAGTTGGATGTTTCCAATCCTAAAGGGTAGTGATAACGTTTTGATCAAACTTCTATATCTTGAAAGCCTGTTAATTACTAATGGGCTTTTTTAATAGTTGCTTATGATACCGGATTTTCAAACATTGATGTTACCCCTCCTTAAACATATTGGAGACAACGAAGAACATTCGAAAAAAGAAGTTGTTGAAACTTTAGCAAATAAAATGAATTTGACAGAAGAGGAAAAAAGAGAAATGCTTCCGAGCAGAAATCAACCTGTCTTTTATAATAGAGTAACTTGGGTGATTGCACATTTTAAAGCAGCAAAAATCATCGAAAATATAAGAAGAGGCTATATAAAAGTTACTCCCTTAGGATTGGACATTTTAAAGCAAAACCCAGATTTAATCAACTTAAAATTTTTAAAACAACTGCCTACATATCAAGAGGCAATGAATAACTGGAAGAATAAAAGCACTTCAGAAGAAATTTCAAAAAACGAAGACAATGAAATAAAAACTCCCGAGGAACTAATTGACAGTGGTTATCTAAGCATTAGAAAATCTTTGGAACAGGATATTCTCGAAAAACTGAAGTCTGTACATCCGGCATTCTTTGAAAAAATCGTAGTTCAACTTTTGGTTAAAATGGGCTATGGTGGCTCAATTGCGGAAGCAGGAAAAGCTACGCGATACACAAACGATGAAGGCATTGACGGAATTATTAAGGAGGACAAACTTGGTCTTGACGTAATTTATATTCAGGCAAAACGTTGGGAAGGAACAGTTGGCAGGCCGGAACTGCACAAGTTTGTAGGCGCCCTGGCAGGACAGGGAGCTAAAAAAGGAATTTTTATAACCACTTCAGTCTTTACCAAAGAAGCAGAACAGTACACGCCTAAAAATGATACAAAAATGGTTTTGATTGATGGTGAGAAATTAGCCCAGTACATGATAGATTACAATCTTGGAGTTTCTGTTCAAAACACCTACGAAATCAAAAAAATAGATTCTGACTATTTTGAAGAGGATTAAATAACCCGATAAAACCAATGAGTCCCTTACAACTCTAGCATCATTTACAAAAGCATCTTCAGATGCTTTTTTTATTTTTATAGAACAGTAAGTTTCATGAAGAGCTCTGTCCTTTTTATTGCCATTGTATTACTTGTTTCCTGTAAAAAAGAAACAGGCAGTAACAATGAGTCTTTGCCAGCGGAAACCATAAGCAACGTTGCTTATGGTAACGATGCCGAACAAAAAATGGATGTGTATTTACCGGCAGGGCGCGGCACCAGCAGTACAAAGCTGATTGTGGTGGTGCATGGCGGCGCATGGGTTAGCGGCGATAAAGCCGACTTTGCAAAATATATTCCTTCGCTTCAACAACGACTGCCCGACTATGCCATTGCCAATATTAATTACCATTTAGCTACTACCGCAGCCAACCATTTTCCAACACAGGAAAATGATATGAAAGCAGCCATCGATTTCCTGATGCAAAGAAGCGGTGACTACCACATCTCTCAAAAATTTGTTTTGCTTGGCGCCAGCGCCGGCGCCCACCTGGCAACGCTGCAGGCTTACAAATATGCTGCACAGGAAATAAGTGCTGTTGTAGATTTTTACGGCCCGGTTGACCTAACGGATATGTATAATAACCTTACAGTACCATTTTATAAAACAGTGATAGAAACATTAATGAATGGAAGTCCGGCATCCAACGCTTCTTTATACCAGCAATCAAGTCCAATTAATTTTGTTACAGCGCAGTCGCCGCCAACCATTATTTTTCATGGCGATGCAGATGTTTTGGTCAGCCCTTCACAATCTGTTACTCTAAAAAATAAATTGCAAAGTCTTGGCGTCATCAATCAGTTAATTGTTTATCCCAACCAGGGCCACGATATATGGCCCGATAACATCATGAACGATGCTTTTGACAAAATTGAAGCTTTCTTAAAAGCAAATGTTCATTGAT
>JBQCHB010000539.1:0-3970 GCA_051955075.1 Flavisolibacter sp. | reverse complement strand
TTTTCTTTTCCCTGAACGCTGGCATCCGATTTATCTGAGGCAATACCGCTAATCAGCTTCCCCTTTTCATTGGCAGTTGCAGATGAAGAAGATTGCTCAGCAGCTAATGCTTTACGGGCCTTTTTACCTGAATGCCTGTTTTTCTTAAGATGTGTTTTTATGTGGCCATTGCTATTTGCATTTGCGTTGGCATTTCCTTTTACCTCTGAATGAGCAGCGCCTGATTCGCTTTTTCCTTCTAACGCGATACTGCTAATCAATTTTCCTTTTTCTCTGCCCTGAACACTGGCATCTGATTTATCTGATGCAATACCACTAACCAGTTTTCCCTTATCATTTGCTGTTGCAGAGGATTTTGCTGAAGCTGCTGCTTTGTGATTCTCCTTTATTGTATTTGCCTGAAGACCGGCTTCAGAAGAAGCATCTGCTTTGGCTTTTACATTGTCCGATTTGATTTCAGATTTTCCTTTAATTGTTGCCTGACTGTTTGCCTGTGTTTGTGCAAAAGAAGCGGTTGCCAGAAACAATTCCGCTGAAAATAATAGTGTCGTTTTCATGTCTTTTTGTTTAGATTAATAATGATTACAAAGCAAACTTAGAAGCCGAAGATGAAGAGAAAATGAAAAATCAAAAAATTGTAAATAGCGGTCCGCACCGAAGGTCAGACCACGGTTAAAACAGTAAACCGATAAATTGATTGATTTTTTTATCTACGGAAAAACGATACAAGGCGCTTAACTTCACACCTTCCAAAAAATATTTATCTACTGGGCTTTACAAGCTCAGGATGACAAACAGTGTGGCGGCGATTCATCTTCTATACCAGCCTTCTGCCCTTCTAAGACTCAGAACAGGCTAAGCTCAGGCGGGAATTCAAACTATTCTGTTCTCAAGCTGTCCGCAGGATTAACCAGCGCTGCTTTTGCAGAATGAATCATCACTGTTATTACCGCTGTGAATACAATTACCAAAGCAGACAAAATAAAAGGAAATACGGATAAACCGGGATTGTAAGCAAATATATTAAGCCACCTGTGCATAAAATAAAAGGCGACCGGAAAGGCGATCAGCGCTGCAATCAATGCCAGCCATAAATAACCAACAGTTACCAGGCTCACAATCTGTGCTATGTTGGCGCCCATTACCCGCCGGATGCTGATCTCTTTTTGTCTTTGTTGCGTGGTAAAGGCAGTAAGGCCCAGCAATCCCAGGCACGTAATTATAATAGTAAGCAGGGAAAAGGCAGCAAATATTTTTCCCCGCTTCTGATCAGCAGCATACTGCGAATTAAAATCTTCGTCCAGGAATTTATATTCAAATGGAAGATTAGGAAAATATTTTTTCCAGGTATTTCCTAACTGTGCTATGGAGGATTTAAGATTTCCGGTGCTCATCTTTAACTCGATCATGTTGCCGTTAGGCCCATAAAACATCAGCAAGGGCGCGATGGGATTGTATAGCGATTCCTGGTTAAAATCCTTTACCACACCCACCACTTCCAGGTAATTGGAAGAAGTGTCTCCCGGAAATTTTACCCGTTTGCCGATGGCTTCTTTCCATCCAAAATGCTTTGCCATGGCTTCGTTTACAACAATGCTATGCGCTGTATCGGAGGGGCCGGAAAAATTGCGCCCTTTAACTATCGGGATATTTAACGTCGGCAAAAAGTGTTCATCAATGGCATAACATGCAATCCCCTTATCTACATAACCACTGTCTGTTTGAATGCTGAAAAGATTAAAGTTGATATTAGGATTGCCGGGATAGCCGTATCCTGATCCTACCATCTTTACGCCGGCT
This sequence comes from Flavisolibacter sp., assembly GCA_051955075.1. Taxonomy (GTDB): domain Bacteria; phylum Bacteroidota; class Bacteroidia; order Chitinophagales; family Chitinophagaceae; genus Flavisolibacter. Next base: position 2,170 of record JBQCHB010000539.1, on the reverse strand, counting down.
ACACTTCGAAAATCATTATTCATCGCATTGATCTTACCCCGCTCGTCCTGCCCGGTATTTACCGTTACCACCATCACCTGGTCTTTATTAAAACCGACATCTTTATTTTGCAGGTACGAAAGCTGTGAATATACCACCCAGGTGCATATCAGCATGACCATGGAGATGGAGAACTGCAACACAACCAGCGCCCGCCTTAGGTTGATATTGCCAGATGCTTTTGACAGCGCACCTTTTAATATGCTTACAGGCCGAAAAGAGGAAAGATAAAAAGCAGGGTAACTGCCTCCTGCTAATCCGGTAAACAACCCGATACCCAGCAACAAGAAAATGTTGAAAGGTTGAAATAAGGTGGCCAATGTAAATTCCTTTCCCGACAAAGCATTGAAAGAAGGAAGCAACAGCATGGCCAGCAAAAAACTTAGCACTACCGCCAAAAGTGCCGTAATAATGGATTCTCCCAAAAACTGCAACACCAATTGTTTCCGGGAACAACCCGTAACCTTGCGTATGCCTATTTCTTTGGCCCGGCGTGCCGACCTGGCCGTAGTAAGATTCATATAATTAATGCTGGCGATGAGCATCATAAAAAAGGCGACTGCCGAAAATATCCAGATATACGACATGCTGCCGAGTTCTTCGGGCTCCCGTTCAAGGTTGGAATGCAAATGAATATCTGTTATCGGTTGGACGCCATAATGCATCTTCACATTGAATTGAGCAAAAATTGGCGCCATGTATTTTTCATACATCGGCAGCAGTTTTTTATTAAAGGCCGTGGCGCTCGTTCCCGGCTTCAGCAGCACATAAGTAAAATTGTTGAAATTACCCCAGCCGCCATCACCTCCCTGGTTTTTAGGGATTGTTGACCATGAGATCAGCATATCAAAACGCAGGTGAGAATTATGAGGTACGTCTTTGATAACGCCGGTTACTTTATACACGTCATACACCGTGCGAAGTGTTTTTCCAACCGCGGAAGTGTTTTTGCCAAAGTATTTGTCAGCAAGCGTTTTGGAAATTACGATACTGTTGGGTGCTGTGAGCGCTGTCGCCGCATTACCTTCAATAAACGGAAACGTGAAGATTTTAAAAACCGTACTATCGGCATAATAGATCTTCGTTTCATAAAAATTATTTTCGCCGTTTTTAAACAAAGTGCGTTCCCTGCCCATAAACCTGGCCGATTCTTCCACCTCGGGATAATCTTTTTTCAGGGTTTGCGCAAGAGGCGCCTGCGTCAGCGTCCAGTCGGTATTCTTATCCCGTTCCTGGATATAGGAAACAATCCTGAAAATGCGATCTGCCTTTTTGTTATAGCGGTCATAGTTCAGTTCATCGCGCACATAAAAGATCAGGAAGAGGCTGAACGTAATGCCAATAGTAAGCCCTAAAATATTCAGCAGGGTGTACCATTTATCTTTTTTGAAATTGCGCATGGCAATCAGCAAAAGATTTTTTATCATATGGGTCGTTTGAAGGTTTTAAACAGTTATAAAAAAGCAGCGTCATTCCTCATTTCTCACTTGCACCAAAGTGTTACGTTTTGCCCGGGGTTTTAGTTACATCCCTATTCAAAATGCTACATCCAAACATTCAATATATTTTCCCGGCCAAAACTGCCAGTTAATAAATCAACCGTTATGCCATTTGCTAAGGCATTGTCAATAAACGGTTTGTAAAAAAGGCCGCAATAAAAGTGTTCGAAAACGAACACCTGCCGAACGGATATGATGCAATAGCGGTCAGCCCCGCAGGTCAGACCGCGGTTAAAACAGTAAACACATAAATTGATTGATTTTTTATTTAGAGAAAAAGTGAAAATAGACAGTAGAAAGATTATTTAACATTGATGAACGACACGCGTTCACTCCAAAGAAATCCGAAGCAGGAATACCTCTCCCGGAGAAATGTTTGTAATTTCCATAACAACATTCCTGCCTTCAATAGCAGGACACAAGAGGTATAGGTTTTCCGATACAAAGATTAGTACTCTGTTTCCGGCCTGAAATCTTTTTTCCTTAGCCAGCCTTTAATGGGCTTTCCATCTGCGCCGATAAAGATCGCGTATTGGAAGTCGCCGCTTTCTTCCCTAAGGGTAAGGGTGGCATCGCCGGCCGTCAGGTAAACGTCACTTCTTTTGTTGGTATCGGGGGCATCATAAAAATAG
>JBQCHB010000538.1:0-6305 GCA_051955075.1 Flavisolibacter sp. | reverse complement strand
TGAGTGTGTTTTGGTGGGCGCCGTTTAGAAAAACTAAAGGAGCTGTAAAGCTTCACACACAATATGACATAAAAACGGAGATACCAACCTTTATCCATTTAAGCGATGGATTGATGCATGACTCACAATTTTTGCATCAGGTTACTGCTGAACGCAAAGCATTTTACATTATGGACCGGGCTTATATCGATTTTAAAAGTCTTTATTCAATCCACGAAGCTGGAGCTTATTTTGTCACAAGGCTGCAAGTCAATCAGGATTATCGAAGGCTTTATTCGACACAGGTTGATAAATCATTGGGTGTCTTATGCGATCAGGTCATTAAGCTCAATAATTTTTATCCATCTAAATTTTATCCCAACAAACTCAGGAGAATAAAATTTTACGATAAAGAATCTGGACTTAAGCTTGACTTCATGACAAACAACTTTGAACTGACTGCCCTGGATATCGCTAAACTTTATAAATATCGATGGAAGATTGAACTATTCTTTAAGTGGATAAAGCAGCACTTAAAAATCAAAACCTTCTGGGGATACTCAGAAAATGCGGTTCGAATCCAGGTGTACTGTGCCATCATCGCTTATTGCATGGTCGCCATAATAAAAGAACAGTGCAAACTCAAATACAGCACCTATGAAATATTACAGATTTTAAGCCTGACCCTACTTAACAAAACCCGTTTAATCAACTATTTGATGACGCTTATCTGCAAACTGTCAAAGAACTTGAACATAAGCAATTGATTATGTTTTAATAATGTTTAGGACGCTAGTGATGAGGAATCAGTAATCAATAATGAGTTCATGTTATGCGGAAGGTTTTGGTTTAGCAGTTATCCCGGTACACGCAGGACGCCACTCATTACTCATTACATCATCCTCCAAAAAACATATAGCAAAGCAGTATCGAAGTAATCACTCCCACCAGGTCGGCCAACAGCATGGCACCAACAGCATACCTTGTGTCTTTAATATTCACCGCACCAAAATATACAGCGATCACATAAAACGTGGTATCGGAAGCGCCTTGCATAATGCTCGACAAACGGCCTGCAAAAGAATCGGCTCCGAAAGTCGTCATCGTACTGATCATCATACCCCTGGCACCGCCGCCGCTTAATGGCCGTATCAATGCAGTGGGCAAGCCATCTACAAAGCGGGTGTCGCTTCCCAAATAAGCAAAGAAGGTTTTGATGCCGTTGATAATAACATCGAAAGTGCCGCTGGTGCGCAACAGGCTAATCGCTACCAGCATGCCAACGAGGTAAGGAATAATTTTTACCGATGTTTCAAAGCCACCTTTTGCCCCATCAATAAAAGCATCAAAAACATTTATTTTTTTGTACACGGCGCCGAAAATGATCAGCAAAAAAATAACAAGAATAAGCCCGTTGCTTAGTAAGCTTGAAAAGGTTTGAATACCCGCTGCACTCAACGACGTAAGATACATCACCAGCAACACGATCAACGCCGAGAACCCACCTACCCATGCTAATATCACGGGTTGAAAAAGATTGATCTTTTGTTTGTACGACACAATGATCATAGCGGCCATGGTAGAAACAAATGTTGTGATCATGCAGGGCACAAAAATGTCGGTGGGATTGGCCGACCGCAATGCAGCCCTCACGGCAATAACACTGACAGGAATAAGTGAGAAGCCCGCCGCGTGCAAACACAGGAACATGATCTGCGCATTAGAAGCTCTTGTCTCAGATGGATTCAATTCCTGCAGGCTTTGCATGGCTTTTAAGCCAAAAGGCGTAGCCGCATTATCCAGTCCCAACAAATTAGCAGAGAAGTTCATCATCATGTGGCCCATAGCCGGGTGGTCTTTCGGTAATTCAGGAAATAATTTGGTGAAGAACGGCCCGATGATCTTCGATAAAAGCCTGATGCCTCCTGCCCTTTCGGCTATGCTCATAAAACCCATGAACAAAGCCATGATGCCAATAAGCCCGATAGCAATGGTAACAGCACTTTTACAGGTTTCAATAATACCATCAGCGCTTTGAATTTGAAAATACTGCAGCTTGCCGTCGGCCGTCCGCATCAACAGCTCATTATCATGTCCAATAGTTTTTGTTGAATCTAACTGCTGCAGTTGTGCGGCAGATAAAACGGTTGTATCTACCTTGTGCAACTTAATAGTGTCGCCGCTTTTGCCGGTGACCATTGCACTGAATAATACTTTGTTGTCTGTACCAACGATACGGATGGTGGCTACTAAAATGGCTACAATAATAAAGGCCGACCATATTCTGCTTAATGCCATAGAAGGGTTTAAAGTTTGAGGTTTATGGTTTAGGGTTTACGATTCGGGGTTTGGTGTTCGGGGTGTAAGCCTTTACCCTCAACCTTAGTCTTAACCTTCACCTTTCGCTCTTTCTTTTTCGGGTTTGAAGTTAATCCATTCATGCATTGGAAACATATTGTTTGCCATGAATCGCACAAAACTGTTTGCATCATTTCATTTCACCGGTTTTAATAATTACTTTGCCGCCCGAACTAAAATATGCTTATTGTGAAAATGAAATTCTTGGCAACTGCTTTTATCTGTAGCGCCATCATCCTTACTGCCTGTCAAAAAGAAGCCGGCCAGGATCAGCCGTCTGTTAACACTTCCGACAGGGTGAAAACTTATACCGAAACCATTACGTCATCTTCTATCGGCAACTCAAGCACCACTTTTAATATTAGTTACGATAGTAAAGGCAGGGTAACCAGCGCCGTGTCTGCAAATTATCCCGGCGATAAATTTGTTTACGCCTTCCCTTCCGATAATAAGTTTACAATGGACCTGTATAATTCCAACGAGTTGTCCATCCACGAAGATTTTTATTTGAATGCCGCTTCTTTTATTGACAGCACCTTTCAATACAACGATACAGAAGACAGTTCTACGGAAAAATATACGTACAATGCCAATAACCAGCTTATTACATTAAAAGAATACGACTATTCAAAATTAACAGGATCTTCCTTGTATAATACCACCGCTTATACTTACGATGCCAGCGGCAATCTTATCAAATCTTTAGATACTGATGGAGAGATGCATACCTATGAATATTATCCCGATCTAAGCTATGCGCTTCCTCTAATAACCGGTCCGCTCAATAGTGGTGCTACGCAAAAAAGGAACCTGGTTAAAAAGCATACTTTAAGTTATGGTGGCGTTGCTGAAGCCAGTGCCCAATACACTTACACATTCGATGACAAGAACAGGATCAGCACTGAAAAAGCCGAAATAAGCGATGGCAGTATTACAACAAAAACCTACACTTATTTTTAAGGCAAACGCATGATTTATTTTTACCGCTAACACATTTCAACGGCTCATTTATCCGACAGTTCGATCCATGTAGGTGCATGATCGCTGGTTTTTTCCCAACCTCTTACCTGCTTGTCAACACCGGCAGCAACAAGCCGCTTGGCCAATACAGGACTTAACAGCAAGTGATCAATGCGCAGGCCTGCATTGCGGCCGTATGCATTGCGGAAATAATCCCAGAATGTATAAATGGTTTCGTTGGGATGCAGTTTGCGCAAAGCATCGGTCCAGCCTTGTTCTACCAGCGTTTTATAAGCAGCACGGGTTTCCGGCCTGAACAAGGCATCTTCTGTCCAGCGTTCGGGTTTATATACATCCTGCTCTGTTGGCATTACGTTATAATCACCTGCCAGCACCACGGGCTTTTTTAATTGAAGCAGGCTTGCCGCATGCGCCTGCAAGCGTTCAAACCACCGCAACTTATAATCAAACTTAGGCCCCGGCGCAGGATTGCCATTGGGCAGGTAAAGACAGCCTACACGAATATCGCCTACCATGGCCTCAATATAACGGCTATGCTCATCCTCCGGATCTCCCGGCAAGGCCTTGCTGATCTCCACGGGCTTTTCGTTACGCGACAGGATGGCCACACCGTTCCAGCTTTTTTGTCCATGCCAGATGGCATGATAGCCTGCTTCCAGTATTGCTTCTTCCGGAAACTTTTCCTGCGGCGCTTTCAGTTCCTGCAGGCAAGCCACATCGGGCTTCGCTTCCTGCAGCCACCGAAGCAAAACAGGCAGGCGGCCATTAACGCCGTTCACCTTATAAGTAGCTATTTTCATAACAACTAAGTTATTCCATAGCTACGACTTTTGTGAGCCGTTTTCTTTTGCTTCCTCCGGATACGCTGCCGTTTAATCACTACCTTTCTTTTATGAAAACGGAAAAGGAAAAAATGCTGGCGGGTGAACTGTATAATGCACTTGACGAACAACTTTCGAACGAACGAACAAAGGCAAGGCAGCTGTTAAAAAAGCTGAACGATGCCCACGCTGATGATACGGCAGCCGTACATGAAGTGTTGAAAGCCTTACTGCCCAATGCAGGAAAAGACCTGTGGATACATCCTCCTTTTTATTGCGACTATGGCTATAATATAGAAGCAGGCGAGAAAGTTTTTTTCAACTTCAATTGCGTGGTTTTAGATGTAATGAAAGTAAGCATTGGCAGCAGGACCTTGTTTGGCCCCAACGTGCAGCTCTATACGGCCACGCATCCCATTGACTTCAAAGAAAGAGCCGGCGGGCTTGAATATGCAAAACCTATAGCTATTGGCGAAGACGTGTGGATAGGCGGCAGCGTGGTTATTTGTCCCGGTGTTACCATTGGCGACAGGAGTGTGATCGGCGCCGGCAGTGTGGTTACCAGGGATGTTCCTGCCGGTGTATTTGCAGCGGGCAATCCCTGCAAGGTTATTCGCTCTATTGTAGAGGAGGGTGAATGATGAAGGCGTTGGTATAAGTGAGAATGCCCGGAAGACATAGCATTGATGCTATAACATACAAAAGACATAATGCTTCCTGCTTGATTTCCAATTGTGTTTTTCTTTGAATGATAGCAGCTTGTGGCTAAATTAGCGTGTTGTGTGCTATGCTAAAAGACCCTACAATATCATTTTTACTTTTCTTCTGTTTAAGCCTTTGCACTTCCTGTAAGACAAAGACCGATGATATTTATAAAGACATTGACAATAATTTAACGCAGACAAAGACAGTTTCTTTAGAAATTCCAACTTATCAACGCGGGACACAAAAATGGGAAGTTGATTGGATTTACTCATACATCAAAAAGCAAACTTCAGATTTAGGGTTAGACACTATCCAATCAGGGTACAAAGACATTCAAATAAGAATTTGGCTTCACTCCTGGTTGGCTATTAAGAAAGATTTAGTGATTTTATCAAGAACTAACCATAATTGGACTGGCGAACTAATTACTGCGACATATAAATACAATGATAGCCTGCAAGAACATTTGATAGTTAAAAAAGAATCTAAACAAATCGTTCCCAAATCAGGTTGGGATAATTTATTCAAATCGTTGGTAGATTTAAAATTGTTGACACTAAATGATATGAATGAGTTACCAAATTATAAAATGGGTAACGATGGAATTGATTACGTATTTGAAATAGCAACCAAAGACAAGTACAGAATGTACCACTATTGGACGCCTAGTTTATATACTAACAAATACTGGCAGGCTAAGAACGTGACACAAATTGCAGAGGTTGTACAAAAGGAATTGCTTTTGACTATATAAAGTAGAAGCACAAGCACACAACCTAAAATTCTAAGTAAACACATTAATGGCGACACTTCTTCAAGACATCAAGACCCAATCAGACTGGATTATCAAAGCTTTTGCTGCTGATAAGTTGAAACTTGACTATACCATCCACAGCTTTATAGAGATTGACAAATTTTTCAACAAGCATTCAAAAGATGGCAAAGCTGTAAAAGGCGGCCGGTTGACACAGAACCTTGGTGTTATCGTTTTTTCCTTAGGTTCATACGTTGGGCAAACCATTATCAAAAATGTTCCCGGTTCTGTTTGGCAAACAGACGACAACGACCCAGAAAGTGAAATAACGGCTTCTGTGAAACTTCCTGACGGTGCAATCATTTTTCCAATGCAGCGGATAATGAAACGTTTTCAAAATGGTTCAGAAAACGCAGTTTATGTTTATGGGCACCATGTAACCAAAGACTTCATCAACGAACCGTTTGACCAATCATTTTGGGACATCGCTTCGGAAGTAAACGACAAAACAAAAAAACCCTGGTGGAAATTTTGGTAATTGTTGCCGCCATTGCAAAAAATTGGGTGACAAAAGCCGGCACACAACAAGTGTATTTCCTTTCCCGACGAATTGCCGCAGTAAAGTTTTTAAATTTGCCGATACCGAAGTGGAAAACCTGTCGGGTTTATAAAAACCTCATGAGTAACAATAAACAAATCGAAATAAA
>JBQCHB010000537.1:0-8115 GCA_051955075.1 Flavisolibacter sp. | reverse complement strand
CTCGTAGGCGCTTGCTAATGTATTGAAAGCACCAACTGTGATTTTGTCTCCACCGGTTGGCAAGCCGTCTTTACCCGGGCTGATATATTTGGCAGTAAAATCCATATCCGCCTGTACCCCTTCCTTGAAGGCCTCAAAGGCCTGGGCAGGTTGATCCATTTTCCAATAAGCCTCTGCCAGGCAGAATTTAATTTCCGCAGCAGTCGTTAAAATGTACGGCGCATTGTCCCTGTATAGCCACTTGCCAATGCCATCATTCACGGTCCCAGTAAAAGTTGAGCTTGCATTTCTTCCATAGTAAGAAGGAGCTGTACCTATAGACCCTGTCTGGCTGGTAAAGGAGCCACCGAAGTATCTGTATTTTTTTACACTGTCTGTATTACTCAGGTTTAAAAAATTAGGATTACTGGTGGTAGACAGCTTCACTGCCACCCGGGGATCAAAGTGTCCCAGGTCATTCACCAGGGTATCTGTGATGATTTGTTTATCAGCCAATTCATACGGAGAAAACTGGCTGCCCGTAACCGGATATTTATCTCCGGTGGACTCGTCGTATTTGGGAACGGTGCCGGTAAATACCTGGACGGCATATTCATGCTGGAAATATAAGTACGACAAATTGGCCCTGGCAGTACCCCAGAAGTTGTTATAAGCCGAATAGGGAGCTGATTGCGATCCCCCCGCAATTTTCACGACGGCATCATCAGCGGCTGACTCGAAAGATTTGCCGGCAGCATCAATCAATTCCTGTCCATATTTCGTTTTGAAATCGGTTTTATTGGTTAACGAAGCCAGGTTTTTTACGATTACAGCATAGGCGAACTTTATCCATTTGGCTTTATCGCCCCCATAGATATAATCATTGGCGGTGATTTTAGTTCCGTAATCGGTATTGTCTGGTTTCTCTAACAATTCAATGGCTTTGTACGCCCACTCTCTAACCTGCGGATAAATTGTATCCTGGTAGTCGTAATCATGAGACAAACGTCCGGGTACAAATGCCTGCTTCATCGGCAGGTCGCCATGTACTTTCGTCATGATATCCCAGGAATAGGCTTTCATGGCATAACCAATACCGGCCAATGTCCAGTTTTCAGCGGCCATAGATTGATTGATGAGGTTCTCGAGGTTCATTCCCTGCAACCAATATACAGAGCGCCAGATCTCACCGCCTGCATCACTACCTAATGTGTAATAATGGTTGGCAAAACTGGTATAGCTGGTTGTTCCCATCATTTGGGTCAGGGGGCCAAGGGCCCGGATATCCCAGTAAAACCCTTCATAGGCTTGTTGAATGCCGGGCAGGTAAAGGTGCGCTTCTATATAATCCGGCGCATCCGTGTTTTTGTTGACGTCCAGGTATTTTTTACACCCCGCCAGTAGCAGCAAAGGGACCGATAGCAATAATATTATTTTTCTCATAGTTCGTTTAATTTAATGTTAAGCTGATTCCGAAAGTAATCCCGCGTGGGTTGGGGATAGACCATACATCATATCCTTCACCGCCTGTACCGCCTGCCGCTGCCGATACGGTATTACCTACAGCATCAATACCGGAATAGTTGGTCCAGGTAAGCAGGTCGTTTCCTACCACGAAAATGTTCATGTCAGAAATGATACGTGTTCTGGACAAGATGTTTTTAGGAATGGAATACGAAAACCTTAATTCCTGCAAACGGAGGTAGTTCACATTCTTCTCCAGCCAGTTCTCGTCGCCACCACCATAGATACTGGAAGCGGCCAGGCCTGCATCAACACCAATCGTATTAATAGTGGGTGTTTTGGAGTTTTCGTTACCATCTCTCAACACGCCGTTAAATACAACAGGGCCTCTTTCACGATACTCCACAGATTCCCAGCTATTACCCGTGGTGAACATAGAACGTTTTGTACCGTTTACAACAGTCGCTTTATATCTTCCGGCAAACAAGGCTGACATGCGGAGGCCCTTATAGCTAAGGCTGGTCATGGCGCCAAAACGTAATTTAGGTTCCCTGTCTCCAATCACGGTCCATAGAGGATTGACAAGCGGAACTCCGGTTCCCGGATCGATCAGCACCTGGCCTGCGTCGTTGCGTAAAAATGCCCGTCCGGTTAATGTAGTAATGGGCTGGCCTACCATAATACCATTACGGATGTTTCCTGAGTTCCAGGTATAGGCATTATAGTACTCCGTAACATTCTCGGGCAGGTAAACCACTTTCGATGAACCATGAGAGGCGTTTACACCTACATTCCAGGTAAGACCGGCCCGGCTTTTAATAATGTCACCATCAATACTGGCTTCCCATCCCCTGGTTCTGAACGAACCTACGTTCATATTGTTCAATACGAACCCGGTAGCGTAACTCAAACGGAATCCTTTTACAATTTGATCTTCGTTGTAAGTAGTGAAATAAGTAAACGAGGTATTGATGCGGTTTCTGAATAAACGGGCATCAAAACCAATTTCACGTGCAGTCGTCATCTCCGGACGCAGATTTTGGTTAGGCCCGGTAAAACCATACCTGAAGCCACCGCCTGTTGATGTCATTACTTCCAGCTGCGGAGCGATCTCTAACGGGCCTGCATCTTTACCTACCTGGGCTATCGAACCTCTCAATTTAAGATAGTTAACCACTGTAAGAGATCTTACAAAGTCTAAATCTGATAAGACAAATGAGGCTTCAATTGCAGGATAAAAATAGGAGTTGTTCTGTACTGGTAAAGTAGAAGACCAGTCATTACGACCCCTGAGAGTAATAAAAGCCATGTTATTATACCCAAACTCAAACTGGCCGGATATAGCTTGTATCCTGCGCTTAGTGTTTTTTTGGTTGGAAGTGACGGTAAGCGGATCTGTATTGTTAACAGACTGGAAATCTGGGATAACAAACTTAGAGCCGTCCACCGACTGCCTGATCACCCCGTTCTCTATTTGGTGATAACCTACCTGGGCGGCAAATGTCAATTTATCTTTCAGGAATTTATTGTTATAGCCCGCAATGATATTAACGGTAGGATCAGAGAAGTTGGACTGAACGATGTCATATTTTCCGCCATCAGAACGTTGATTGTTAGCGCCATAATAAGGGTGCCAGGAGTTTTGGAATGTTTGGTCACCTACATCCCAGCCCACCTGCCCGCGCAGGAATGCGTTTTTGACGGGAGATACGGTAACGGCAACATTCGATATAAACCTGTTCGACCTGTCGAAATTTAGATTTTTATATAGTGCGAATAAAGGATTTAGCAGATCATAGTCCAGGTAGTAATCCGGTTTTCTCATAAAACCATCTGCTGTTTCATAAACCGACATATCATCTACCAATGGCCATATCATGGCCCTGTACAAAGGTCCGTCCGTGCCCCGCATTACCTTGTGGTTGTTGGTACGGGCAAACTGCATTGAACCTTCAAACTTTAACCAATCTGTTATCTTGGCCTGGCCAGCCAGGCTAAGGTTCAGACGGTCGTAATCCGTGGTTTTGATCACGCCTTCCTGTTTCAAATACGAAACGCCGCCGCGGATCGTGGCTTTTTCTGTACCGCCTTCAACTGATAAATTGTGTTTTTGCGTAAAGCCGGTTTGCATAATGGCAGCCACATTATCGTACAGCTTCGATCCTTCCGGGTATTCGGCCCCGAATTTAGAAGTGTTGTAATAGTTGGTAGTGCCGTAAACACCATTGGTATACTTGGTTTGCTGATCAGGCCAGCCGTAGGCCTTGTCAAATTTGAAAGAGTTGCTGTAAGAGACTCTTCCTTTGCCACTACGTCCTTTTTTGGTTGTGATGATGATGGCGCCATTAGAAGCGTCAGAACCATAGAGGGCTGCCGCTGCAGCGCCTTTTAAAATGGTCACAGACTCAACGTCTTCCGGGTTGAAATCATTACCACGGGAAGAGTAGTCCATATTTCTTACAGAATAAACCTCTGATCCCGCCATTCCCAACGGATCGAAAGTAGAGTTGTTCATCGGTATACCATCCACTACATACAGGGGCTGGTTGTTACCCGAAATAGAGGTCAGGTTCCTTAACACAACAGTGTTGGAAGCACCTGGCGTACCGCTGGTAGAGGTCACGTTCAAACCGGGAACCCTTCCTGCAAGCGCAGAAATGAAGTTGTCTCTTCCCGATTCTGTAATAGTAGCTCCATCAACTACCTGTACGGACGAACCCACTGATCTTTTAATACGCTTCATTCCAAATTCGGCAGTGATCACTACATCTTCGAGCGAGCCGCCTTTGGGGGTCAGTGTTACTTTTAAAGACGATCCTGATCCCACGGAAACCGTCCTGGTTTCAAAGGCAACGTGACTAAAAACCAGCTCACTCTTATTGGCTGCTTTTATCGAAAAAGCGCCATTCTCAGTAGTAGTAGCTGCGGTAGACGTTCCTTTGACCATTACGGTCACTCCCGGTATGGGGTTGTTTTTTTCATCAAAAACGTGTCCTGTGATTGCTCTTATTTGCGCATTACCGTAGAACGTGCAACATGCAAACAGGAATGATAACAATGTTACCCTTTGTGTAAATTTTTTCATTTTCTCATTCTGTTTTTAATTAAAGTAAAAGTTAGTGGTTATAAAAAGCGCCAAAACGCGGTTACAAGATTTGAATGCCTGCTTTTGCATAAGGCTCAAGTAAAGGATCATCGGGATCAAGCTCGGTGATCAATGTGTGCACTTTATCGAGGCCGCAAATTTTAATAGGCTGGCAGCTATTGATCTTTTCGGAGATGGTAAGGCATACCACCCGCTGCGATGTTTCGATCATGGCCTGCTTCAATTGCACAACCTCCCAGTCGTTATCCGTAATGCCATGCTGCAGGTCTATGGCATTGACGCCCATAAAGCAGATATCGGCCCTTATCCGCTTTACCCTGGCAATGGTGTCCGAGCCAACCGTGATCTTCGAATTTTTCGAAATTTTATCGCCTATAAGAATTACTTCAATAAGCGGATGTTCCAGGTATTCCACTATGGCGGCAATGCTGCCTGATATAAAAGTGGCTTTAAGGCCAGGCGGCAGCAACCGGGCCATCTCCACGATAGTGGTGCCCCCGGTGGTCAAAATGAACATCTCGTCTTTAATGAGATCAATGGCCTTCAACGCAATACTGCGTTTATGTTCCTGGGAATAGACATCATTATTAGGCGTGTGTACACGACCGAAAGAATGGGACAGCGCCCCTCCGTGCACCTTTATCAGCCTGCCCTGGCCGGCAAGTTCAAGCAAGTCCCGCCGAATGGTGTCCTCCGATACACATATGTCCTGGCTAAGGGAAGACGCCAATATTTTGTTATGCAAGTTGAGCTGTTGAAGAATATATGCCTGCCTTTCTCTTTTAAGCATTCGTTAGTTATGTTAGCTAATCGTTAATTTTTGTTGCGGCAATATAAAGAAATCTCGCATAAAAATGCAGATACTTGAAAAAAATGCAGATTATTTCCGCAAAAAAATTGCGTTTTTGAAGTCTTGTGCGTTTTGAGACTAACACAAATACGGCAGCACCAGGTATACGTGGCCAACTAGATGGATGCATAAAAATGATGTGAAGAAACCCGGAGTTTAATACTCCTGGGCACAGTTACTGCCAGTTTTCTTTTAAAACTCAGGCATTAGTAAAGGGATCGCAACCTGGCACAGCAAAGAAGAGAGATATATGCGTATAAACATTGCATTTTGTACGGCAGCTTACCGTACAAGGTCCTCGTACAAAATATTCACTGCTCTTTTAATTACCTGGTTATAGCCGTCCTTATATACAGGGTTGCAGCCATTGGTGATGACAACGATGCCAAACTTTTTCTTTGGGTCAAAAAACATGGCGCTGTATAGTCCATAGGCAGATCCGGTGTGCCCTGTAAGCATTTTACCGGGAATGAGCTTGTCCGTATGCATGATAGCAAGGGCATAACCTTCTTTTTCGGCCACGGTGGTCTGCATGATCCTGGAGCTTTTTTTGGAGATGATCCGGACGCCATTGTACTTTCCGTGTTGCATGTGCATGGTCATATAGCGGGCCAGGTCTGCAGCCGATATCTTCATGCCGCCTGTGGGTGAGAAGATGGGCGTGCTGTAACCCATAACATAGTTTTGTATCTCCTCCCTGCGTGGGTTATACGCCCCGGGGGAAGGCACCAGTTTTTTCGTTGAATCGTAATCATAGATGGTAGCAAACAGGCTGGCATCCAGCGAGTCCACGCAATAGCCGCCATAGAGCTTTAGCGGTGCCAGTATATGGTTCTTAATGTAGTTATCAAACCGTTCGCCGCTGATCCTTTCTATAACCGTACCCGTCATATTGTAGTCAAGGTTGCAATACTGGTATTTTGTTCCCGGCTCATAATCATTATAGCATTTGGCATAGTCGCCGCCTTTGCCGGGGTCAATGGCATCCAGCGTAAAATAGCCCTGGCTGTCGTTAATACTTGCCGTATGGCTCATTACCATCCGTAGCGTAATGACGGTTTCAGGGAATTTGGGATTGCGTACCGTAAAACCTACCAGCTTGCTGAAGTCATCGTCGAGAGATAACTTTCCTGCATCCATAAGCTGCATGATAGCTGTAGCAGAAAATGATTTTGATATGGAAGCGATCCTGAAAATATGGTTGTTGGCCAGCGGTTCGTTGGCGGCAACATCCTTCAACCCGAAAGCGTTGTTGTAAATGATCTTTCCTTTTTTTACCACCGCCACCGACAGACCTACGACATCCAGCTCTTTCATCATTTCCTTAATTTCTGTTTCTGCTTTTGCAGGCTGGCCATAGCTTTCCCTGCCAAACGGTATAATGAACAAAGCGACAAGGACAAATTTATACAGTGCTTGTTTTCTCATGGATCATCTTAGTTTTTGGTAAAACTGTCCTCACAAATTAAGGCATGTTCACTACTCAGCAAGCCATTTTTTGCCGCTACTCGTCGGTTGATTGTTCTTGCCGGGGCTGCTGATCAATTTGTTTCAAACAACGCAGCCACCAACTCATAACACCTCATTTTTGCTTCAAGTGAGTAAATATGCGAGGTGATCATGATCTCATCTACGGCTGTACTTTCCAAAAAAGACTGCAGCCCCGTTTGCACTGTGGGCACACTGCCAATAAAAGCATACTGCGTCATCTGCCCGATGGCGGCCCTTTCGGCATCGTTCCATAAAGCATCCATAGAGGCTACGGGTGGCGGCAGCGGCCTTCGCTGGTTGCGGATCATGCCCAAAGCCATCTGGTAGAACGAGGTGGCTAAGTATTGCGCTTCTGCATCCGTACCGGCAGCCGTTACATTCACGCAGGCCATGCTGTAGGGCGCCGCCATGTAAGCAGAGGGTTGAAAACGTTCTTTGTAAATACGCAGCGCCTCCGGCAGATAAGTAGGGGCAAAATGCGAAGCAAAGGCGAAAGGAAGCCCCATCATTGCGGCCAGCTGCGCACTGTAGGTGCTGGAACCCAATAGCCATACCGGTACTTCCGTTCCCTCGCCGGGCACAGCCCTTACACGGGCACCGGCATCTTTTGGACCAAGATAGGAGATCAGTTCCGCCACATCGTTTGGAAAATTGTCCACATCGCCTTTCAGGCTTCGGCGCAGGGCGTAGGAGGTAACCGGGTCGGTGCCGGGTGCCCGGCCCAGGCCCAGGTCAATGCGGTTGGGATAAAGCGAAGCCAGGGTGCCAAATTGTTCGGCAATGATCAATGGGGCATGGTTGGGAAGCATAACGCCGCCCGAGCCTACGCGGATGGAAGAAGTTCCCCCGGCCACGTAACCGATCAACACGGCGGTTGCTGAAGAGGCCACGCTTTCCATGTTGTGATGCTCGGCAAACCAATAGCGGGTGTAGCCCAATGCTTCGGCCTTTTGTGCCAGGGCAAGGCTTCGTTTGAGTGCCCCTGCTACCGGCTCGCCCTCAACAACGGTGGCAAGGTCCAACACGGAAACCGGCGTTTGCGATAAGGTGCATGAATTTGTTCTTTCTATACCAATGCCTTCCATATTTGCCCATTTAAAAAAATGTAAAGGAACAAATGGAAAGCCAATTGTGTCCGGTTTCGCAAGAAGAAGTCTGACTTCCGCAAGAAGAGGTCTGACTTCCGCAAGAAGAGGTCTGACTTTCGCAAGAAGACATGTGACCA
>JBQCHB010000536.1:0-2984 GCA_051955075.1 Flavisolibacter sp. | reverse complement strand
GTGTTGATCTCTTTATTGGTGGTGTATAGCGCCACCGGCTCGCTGGCATATAAAATGTACAAAGGCAACACGGAGGTGTATTTGTTTAAGCAGATCGCTTTCATTGCAATTGGATTTTGTGTTATCTATTTTGCACACAGGGTTAACTATACCATTTATTCAAAAGTTGCTAAAATACTTTTCCTGCTTTCTATTCCGCTTTTATTATACACTTTATTATTTGGAGTAACGTTGAACGAAGGTAGTCGCTGGATCAAGCTGCCCATCATCAATATGACCATGCAAACTTCCGATCTGGCGAAGCTTGCATTGTTTATGTTTCTTGCCCGCTTATTAAGCCGTAAGCAAAACAAGATTAAAGACTTTAAAAAAGGTTTTCTTCCAGTTATTATGCCGGTAGCTGTTACGTGTATGCTGATTGCGCCGGCCAACTTATCAACTGCTTTGTTGTTAGGTGCAAGTTGTATGCTGCTTTTATTCATTGGCAGGGTAAGCACCAAACATTTAATGCTTACCATTAGCTGTGCATTGATCCCTGTTGTGTTTTTGGTGATGGCAGCCGTCATTAAGCATAAATCTGGCAGCGATGATGAAATAACAACGACTACAACAAAGAAAGAAAAGTCATCAAAACTTTTTGCTCGTGTTGATACTTGGATCAGCCGCGTAGAAAATTTTGTATACGGAAGTAAGGAAGCCAGTGATGACGATTCTTATCAAGCCAACCAGGCAAAAATTGCTATTGCAAAAGGCGGCATGTTGGGCAAAGGCCCGGGCAATAGCGAACAAAGAAATTTTTTACCACAAGCCTACAACGATTTTATTTATGCAATTATCATAGAAGAATATGGACTGATAGGTGGTGCGTTCATCATATTTATTTATCTCGTTTTTCTTTATAGAAGCATACGCTTGTTCAAAAAATGTCCTTATGCATTTGGGGCATTCCTCGCATTAGGACTGAGTTTTACATTGGTAATACAAGCCATGGCCAACATGGCGGTGAACGTGAATTTATTCCCCGTAACGGGTGTTACACTACCATTGGTAAGTATGGGCGGCAGCAGTTTTCTATTTACCTGTTTGTCTATTGGGATCATACTGAGTGTGGCCAGAAACGTAGAGCAATTAGAAGGAAAGAAAAAACAAGAAATATTAGATAAAGAAGCAGCGGAAGAAGTTAATGACGATGAAGAAGAAACAGTAGAGGAGGCTGAAGAAGCATAACATGAAAGCAATGACGAAAAAGATCATCATTGCCGGAGGTGGAACAGGTGGACATATTTTTCCTGCTATAGCCATTGCTAATGCACTAAAAAAAACAGAACCGTCAACTGAGATTTTGTTTGTAGGAGCAAAAGGCAAAATGGAAATGGAAAAAGTGCCGCAGGCAGGATACCAGATAAAAGGATTGGATATAGCAGGTTTCAACAGAAGCTCTTTGATAAAAAATATTGGTTTGCCATTCAAGCTGGTGAAAAGCTTTTTGCAGGTAAGAAGGATCATGAACAGCTTTGGCCCCGATGCAGTGATTGGTGTAGGAGGCTATTCTTCTTTTCCTGTATTGCGCTATGCTCAGGCAAAAGGAGTCCCAACGTTCATTCACGAGTCTAATTCATTTGCGGGAAAATCGAATATGCTGTTGGGTAAAAAGGCAACAAAAGTTTTTGTAGCTACCGATGGAATGGAGAAATTTTTCCCTGCCGATAAAATTTTAATCACCGGGAATCCTGTAAGGCCTGTCATTGTAAATGTTCCATCTATTAACAAAGAAGAAGCGCTACATTTTTTTGGATTGCAGCCAGGGAAAAAAACAGTGCTCATTGTTGGCGGCAGTCTCGGTGCAAGATCAATCAACGAAGCTGTTGCAAAAGGATTGGATAAATTATTACAGGCAGACTTGCAACTGATATGGCAAACCGGCAAAACGAATGCAGCAAATTGGAAAGAACAAGCCGCTAACCGCCCTACCATTTGGGTAAACGATTTTATTACACAAATGGAAATGGCTTATGCCGCCGCTGATATGGTTATATCCCGTGCAGGCGCTATGGCCATTGCCGAATTGTGTGTAGTAAAAAAGCCCGTTTTGTTCGTGCCCTATCCATTTGCTGCAGAAGATCATCAAACAGTGAATGCAAAAAAACTGGTTGAAAAAAATGCTGCATTAATGGTGAAAGACAGTGAAGCAATGGAGAAAGTAATACCAACCATTCTTGCATTAGCCAGCGAAGAACAAAAACAAAATGAGCTAAAAAATAACATAGCAAAGCATGGGGTAACCGATGCTGATGATAAAATAGCAAAAGAAATCCTGAATAAGATTTCCTGAAGGAGTAAAAAACAATAAGAATTATAAAAAGATTTTGATAGAAGATAATGAAAGTAAGTAATGACATATCAAACCTAAGTCTCCCCTTTAGGGGGACAGGGGGAGTGTATTTCATCGGCATTGGCGGCATTGGCATGAGCGCCATTGCCCGTTACTTTCATTCAAAAGGTGTTGCTGTAAGCGGCTACGATAAAACGAAAACGTCTTTAACGTCTGAATTAGAAGTTGAAGGAATTGCGATTCACTATAGCGAGGATGTGACAGCAATTCCAAAGGATGCTGACTTGATAGTATACACACCTGCAGTTCCAAAAGATCATGCAGAGTTAGTGTATTATCAAAGCAACGGATATAAAGTTGTCAAGCGTAGCGATGTGTTGGGCGCCATAACCGCCGGCTCATTCAACATTTGCGTGGCAGGCACGCATGGCAAAACAACTATCTCAACCATGGTGGCGCACATTCTTCGCCATACGGGTTATGGATGTAATGCTTTTTTGGGTGGTATATCGGTGAACTATAATACCAATTTCTGGAGCAGCGATAACAAGGTAGCCGTTATAGAGGCTGATGAATATGACCGGAGCTTTTTAAAGCTGTCGCCCAACATTGCCGTTATTTCTGCCATGGATGCCGATCACCTGGATATTTA
>JBQCHB010000535.1:0-8908 GCA_051955075.1 Flavisolibacter sp. | reverse complement strand
AGCACCTGCAGTTGAAATAAAAAGATCTTCGAAAAGTACACCACTAAAAATTATTATTGGTTTGGCCGCATTAATAATTTTCAGCTTTTTTGCCTTCAATTATTTTTCAGATAAAAAAAGCAATACAGTGGTCAACAGCATTGCAACAAATGCAAAACCTGCAGAAACACCGCTATTTACCGCTTCAACTGTTACTTCTTTCTTAAATGGACTGTATAGAGCTTATAACAATCGAAATCTTAATGCTATTACAAGCAATTATGCAGGCACTGTAAATGAATACTACGACTCCAGGAAGGTGAGCAAAGACTCGTTAAGTACAATTATCAAAAATCTTTTCATAACGCCTTCCTATTACAATTGCGTGCCTGATTTTAAAACGCTGACCGTTCAGCCACAAGAAAAAAATTGTAAAGCAGTTGTTACCATTCATGAGAAATTAAGAAATAATGGTAGCAGCAAAATAGAAAACTATACGACTACCATTGAATATTTGTTAGACCCTTCTTATAAAATCATATCAGAGAAAAGCATAGAGTAAATAATTATAACCTGGTTATACTAGCAACTATTCTTTCAGCATATTGATTTCAAAAACTATCATCTTTGTGTTCAAACAAAATATCGATTGACACGCATTGGATTAATTTCAGACACGCATGGTTTTTTAGACGAAGCAGTCTTTAGGCATTTCGAGCAATGCCACGAGATATGGCATGCCGGCGATTTTGGAAATATTGGTCTTGCCAACCAATTGTGTGAGCAAAGTGGCCTGCCGCTTAAAGGTGTTTATGGCAATATTGATGGCTACGATATCCGTAGTGTCTATCCACAAAAATTAGTCTGGAATTGTGAAGATGTAAAAGTTTATATGACGCATATTGGTGGCTATCCTAATCGTTATGCGCCGGGTATTAAACAGGAATTGATTAACAACAAAGCAAAACTTTTTATCAGCGGTCATTCTCACATCTTAAAAGTCATTTACGATGAAAAAATAAATTGTCTTCACATGAATCCCGGCGCTGCAGGCAAACAAGGATGGCATAAAGTGCGTACGCTGCTACGCTTTACCATTGACGGTGCCAATATTAAAGATTGTGAGGTAATTGAACTTGGTACACGATCATAAAGCAAATAAAAAAGACCTTCTTTCGAAGGTCTTGTAAAATCGTTATTAGTACCAGTGACTTGCTGCGCCTATTTCCCTGAACGGCCAGGGCACCGAAGCCAATATGATCAACAAGGCTAAAAAATAGAATATAAATGAGCGACGATGCTTTGATGTATCGCTGATACGTTTTTTACCTTGCGCTTTTCCAATGTGAATCAAAATAATGGCGATCAACATTCCTACTAAATGCTCTATACCAAAGAATCTTGTGGTTGGGTCTTTCATAGCGCTGCTCATACCACCGGCAGCTTCAATCATTTTATAACCATGAGGCCCAAAATACCAAAGTGCAATACCAAGCAATAGCATAATATCAGCTGTAATGGTAAGTATTAAACCAAGGCGGTTATCAGATTTGATGTACGGCCTGCCGCCTGCAATAAGGCTATTAATAATGGCAAAAAGCAATAACAACAACACTACCCAACGGCCTACGCTATGTATATGCAACAGAATATTGTATAAGGTTGTATCCATTATAAATGACTTTGGTTTCGCCAAATCTACAACAGAAAAGATAAATAACAGAAGTTGTTAGTCAATGATCGGTGTATTCGTTTTGCAGCTTATAAAAAATTTACGCAGAAGCTTTTACTGCAATGCCAATAGCCATAAAACCCATATAAGCAAAAAGAATATCGGCAAATTCGTACAATAAGCATCTTTCATTTTAGTTTTGAGCATGCGCAATCTTTTTTTCTTTTTGTTTTCCTTTGCTTTCATTGCCTGTAATAGTAATGAAGACAGCGGCGATTCAGTTTTATCACAGCCGCCGTTTGATAAACTAACCGACAGCATTCAGCAGTCGCCGCAGGATGACGGCCTTCATTTTCGCCGAGGCATTCTTTTGTATCAAAACAATCAAACTGCTTATGCAGAACAAGATTTTAAAAAGGCATGGCAACTACAGCCGAATGAAGAATATGCGCTAAGCCTGGCCGCCATTTTAAAAAATAGAAGCGCTGATTCAGCATTAGTTTTTTTAGAAAAGGCCACACGGAAACTTCCCAATAGCATTGCCCTACAAATTGGTTTAGCCAGGGGTTATCAAAAAAAAGGTGAAACTGGAAAAGCACTGACTATTGCCGATAAAATTCTTCAGGAACAACCCAGCCAATTAGATGCCCTGACATTGAAATCGGATATTTTAGCAGCGCAAAATAATCAAAGCGGCTCTTTGGCTTATTTGGAAAAAGCACACGCACTTGTTCCTTCCGACCCCGAACTGGCATATAATCTTGCTTATGAGTATGCCGATGCAAAAAATTCGAAAGCCATAACGCTTTCCGATTCTTTACTCAAAGCAAAAACCACTGAACCGGAGAAAGCATATTACATCAAAGGCATTTATTTTTCAAATACAAACAATGCAGTACAAGCCCTGACAAATTTTGATAACGCTATCGCTGCTAATTATAATTTTTTAGATGCCTATCGTGATAAAGGTCAATTACTGCTTGATCAAAAAAAATATAATGAAGCGCTAAAAACATTTCAATTGGCGTTGAAAGTAGCGCCTGCCAATGCCGAGTTTTATTTTTTAATCGGTAAAGCCCAGGAAGCATTGGGCAATAAACAAGATGCGAAATTGAATTATCAAAGGGCTTATGGTCTGGATAAATCCATGACAGACGCAAAGGAGGCAGCCGAGAAATTATAATACTATTTGAACGAAAACAACAAAATTAGGAAACGATAAATTTTAATTCAATTACCTTGTAAAATGTGAAACCTGCAACAATTCTTTATGCGTCTCCGGGTGTCATTGGCTTGATTTTAATTATAATTAATTTTTTTACTAACGATATAACCGTAGACATACATATTCACGATACTTATTTTATAATTGCTAATTACTTTGCTATTATAGGATTACTACTTCTGTTTTTATGGCTCCTTATCGCATTAACAAAAAGTTTGGTTTGGCTAAAATATTTATCGCCTATACATATCCTAGTCTCTGTGTTAATATTGATTTTTTGGGCAAGCCTCCCTTTATGGTACAATAGTTTATGGAATCACTCTCGTAGCCCATATACCTATACAGATTTTTACAGGTTTCGAAGGTTTGAAGGATTGATGTCAGTATCACTATTGATTTTTTTGCTTGCGCAGATTATTTTTATTTTCAACCTCATTGCTGGTTTAGTAAGAAGGCTTATCAAGCAGTCAAAAGTTTGAAACTTCAATTTCCATTATCTTGCGGCCGCAAATCATTACTCATGCCTATCATCGCTCCTTCCCTGTTATCATCTAACTTTTTACACCTTGAAGAAGAATGCCAAATGCTGAATGAAAGCGAGGCCGATTGGTTTCATTTAGATGTAATGGACGGACGCTTTGTCCCCAACATTTCTTTTGGGCTGCCGGTGATAGAACATATTCGCAAAGCCACCAAAAAAGTTTGTGATGTGCACCTAATGATATTGGAACCTGAACGATACGCAGAAGCATTTAAAGCGGCAGGCGCCGATATTCTTTCGGTGCATATAGAAGCCTGTGTGCATTTACATAGAAACATTCAACAAATAAAATCTCTCGGCATGAAGGCTGGCGTGGCTGTCAATCCACATACGCCTGTATCGCTGCTGCAAGACATTTTAGGTGACATTGACGTGGTTTTGTTGATGAGTGTTAACCCGGGTTTTGGCGGGCAAAAATTTATTCCCCGCACCTTAGATAAAATTCGTGAGCTGCGTAAAATGATCGACGACAATAAACTGAATGTAAAAATTGAAATTGACGGAGGCGTAACTCTCGAAAATGCAAAAACGATTATCGATGCGGGTGCCGACGTGTTGGTAGCGGGCAACACCGTATTTAAATCAAAAAACCCAAAACAAACCATTGCAGAACTAAAGAGTGTTTAGCTTTGCTTTATGGCGAAAGATCTTTTTTCCAGTCATGCAGAACTGTATGCAAAATACCGCCCTGCTTACCCACAACAGTTGTTTGATTATATCTTAAGCTTTGTTAAAGAAAAAAAACAGGCATGGGATTGCGCCACAGGTAATGGGCAGGCGGCTAAAGTGCTTGCAAATTATTTTGAAAAAATAGAAGCCACTGATATCAGCGAAAAACAGTTGGAAAACGCTGTGCAAAAAACAAATATTCATTACCGGGTTGCTCCTGCCGAACACACTCCATTTGCCAGTAATAGTTTCGATTTAATAACTGTAGCCCAAGCCTACCATTGGTTAAATTGGAAAGCTTTTTTTCAAGAAGCTACAAGAGTGGGGAAACAAAATGCCGTTGTGGCGGTGTGGACGTACAATTTATTCAGGTGCGATGACGAAGCAGTAAACAAGATCATTCGTCATTTTTACAAAAACATTACAGGACCTTACTGGGATGCTGCAAGAAAATATGTAGAACAAGGCTATGCAACCGTAGATTTCAATTTCGATCCGCTGCCTTCTAATGACTTTGCAATTAGTGTGAACTACAATAAAGAAGAATTCAAAGGGTATCTTTCTACATGGTCGGGCACACAGCAATATATTAAACAAAACGGATCGTCCCCTCTTTTACTTATAGAAGATGACTTGAACAGAATGTGGAATGACGAAGACATTAAAAACTTTGAATTTCCCATTGTATTGAAAATGGGAAGGGTCAGGAAATAGGTTGAAGAAGCCTTAGCGATGGATTGCGAGAATAATAGTTATGAGGCTGTTTTCAGCCTTGAAACTCAAAGCTTACGGTTCATAGCTTTGCACAATAAAATTGTTGCAGCACAAGAGTGCGACGCAACAGGCGCTGAAAAGCAGCAATAAGATGGGCTCAAAATATTCACCACTCTTTATTCGCCACATATATTTTTTTAGAAACCCTCAACAACTTTATTATTTTTATTCCAAATTGCTTTTGTGAACCCCCGACATCCAATCCTTTTTATAACCATCCTGCTTTCTTCTTTTTGTTTTGCACAAAAAAAACCGGCTACTGTTTCGGGTAAAGTTTTAGATGAAGATGAACACCCTTTATCGCATGTTTCAGTTACCATCCTCGGGCAACAAAAAGGCATCACGACTTCTGACTCCGGAACTTTCATTATTAAAGTGCCTGCCGAAAAAGCATTTGCACTTGTGTTTTCTTACAGCGGTTATAAAACAGCACAGCAAAATTTTTTATTGAGCGAAGGCGAAGCTGAAACAGTTACCATACGCTTAGAACCCGGCAGCAGTGTTTTACAAGAAGTGATTGTGAAAGATAATCGTGAAAGAACCGAAGTAGGATTGATCAAACCCAACCCTAAATCCATCATCAATATCCCTTCGCCTGTAATGGGTGTAGAAAGCATGTTGAAAGTTTTTGTTGGCTCTAACAATGAACTTACTTCTCAATACAATGTTCGCGGCGGCAGTTATGATGAGAACCTGATCTATGTAAACGATTTTGAAATTTATCGTCCTTATTTAGTACGCAGCGGGCAGCAGGAAGGGCTGAGTTTCATCAACCCTGAACTGGTTCGCAACATTAATTTTTACAATGGAGGTTTCAGCGCAAAGTATGGCGATAAAATGAGCTCGGTATTGGATATTCAATACAACAAGCCGAAAACATTCGGTGGCTCGGCTTATATAAGTTTGCTGGAACAGGGTTTCCATGTAGAAGGGGTTGGCGCAAAGAATAAACTCTCTTATTTAATTGGCATTCGCAACCGAAGCAACCAAAATTTATTGAGCCGCCAGGAAACGCAAGGCAGCTACACGCCTTCGTCTTCCGATTTGCAAGCTTCTATTAATTATCAAATAAATGATAAATGGAGCACTGAATTTTTGGGCAACATTTCTCAAACAAAATTTTCGCTGATACCTGAATTCAGCCAGCTTACATCCAGTGTTTTCTCTCCTTTCTTCACGGCCAATCTAGGTGTTGATATATTTTTTGAAGGACGTGAAAAGGACCAATACAATACAGTAATGACCGGCGTAGCTGCCACTTACCAGGCCAATAAAAATCTGAAACTGAAATGGCTGGCGTCGCGGTTTGAAAATGATGAGCAGGAAAACATTGATATTGCCGGTGCCTACTTGTTCGGTGACAGGGATTTTGATAAAAGCAGTACATCGTATGGTTTAATTGTGAATCCACTGGGTGCAGGCATCAGCCAAAACTTTGCCCGCAATAGGTTGAATATTGTTGATTATAATTTCTCTCATAAAGGAAGTTTTGATGTCAAGAAACATTTTATTCAGTGGGGCTTGGGTTATGATAAAACAATTATTAATGACAAGCTGAATGAGTGGGATTATGAAGATTCTGCAGGTTATTCATTGCCATACAATCCAGATATACTAAACTTAAACAAGGTACTTAAATCATCGGCAGATCTTAACATCAATAAATTCAATGGTTACTTGCAGGACAATATTGTTTTTAATAAAAAAGGAGCTACCTATACTTTCAACGGTGGTGTAAGATTCAATTATAACGACTTAAACAAAGAGCTTTTATTATCGCCGCGTTTTGGTTTCTCGTGGAAGCCGGCATGGAAAAAAGATGTGGTTTTTCGTGCAGCAGCAGGCTTGTATGACCAGCCGCCTTTCTATCGTGAATTAAGAAGGTATGACGGCTCAATAAACAAAGATCTGAAAGCACAACGCAGCAGCCAGTTTGTATTAGGCGCTGATTATAATTTCATTGGTCTTGGCAGGCCTTTGCGCCTAACTACAGAAGCCTATTTTAAATATATTACGCACCTTGATCCTTATGATATTGATAATGTCCGCATCCGCTATTTTGGCGAGAACATGGGCAAGGCTTACGCTGCAGGAATTGAAATGCGCTTGTTTGGCGAACTGGTAAAAGATGCGGAAAGTTGGGTGAGCATTGGCCTGATGCGTACAAGAGAAAACCTTGATAATGATTTTTATAAAGCCTATACGCTTGATTCAACGAACAAGCCCATTGATAGTACCACAGTTGAAGGCGGCTGGCTACGCAGGCCAACAGACAGGATGATCACTTTCGGCATGTTCTTCCAGGATTATCTTTCTACCAATAAAAATTTTAAAGTCTATCTCAATACGCTGTATGGAAGCAATTTGCCTTACAATATTCCTGGCAATATTCAATATCGCAATGCTTTGCGCATAGAACCATATTTGCGGGTTGACATAGGCTTTAGCGCTTTGTTGTTAGATACAGAGAAAAGCAATCGCCGCAGCCACTCTCCTTTCCGCAACTTTAATAATATTTGGGCCAGCCTTGAAATTTTTAATTTGATAGACCGGCCGAATACTATTTCTTATTTATTGATAAAAGATTTTCAGAACAACGTATTTACGATGCCCAACAGGCTAACCCCAAGGCTGGTGAATTTTAAGATTGTGGCGAGATGGTGATTTAAATGTTAGCTTGTAAGAATTAAAAATTGCATAATCGATTTTTATTTCTTCCTCCTTACAACCAACACATTGGCTACAGGCCTCTCTCCTGAGCGGTCCCATTTTTCCGAAGCTGGAAAATTATCCAGGTCCATGCCTGGCTTGTACGCCGCCGACTGTTCCATTTTTCTATTGTCCGAAGGGTGGTTTACAATGCCGCCTTCAGCATAACCATTGATCCATAAAGTGGTAGAACCGCCGCCATCAAGATTGACGGCATCATCTGCCTTCATCCATTTTAGAAAATCGGCCAGTTCATATAAACTCATGCCTGCTGCTTTTTCATTTCTGCCATCAACAGTTATTAAAAGCACGGTATTGCCCTTTATAGCTACTGCGGTGCGTGGATGCCGCACTACATACATGCTTGTTGTATCAAGGCTTGCCAATTGCTGATCCTTTACCAGGAGTGGGCCGGTTACCATTACATCTTCGCCTGTTAAACGAGCTTCCCAATCGGCCGAGCCATCCCAGGGCATAATGTTTAATTTATCATCCTGTATAACAATGGCTGCTTTTTGATGTAAACTTCTTTGATTATTCTTTGTCAGTCTGTTTTCATTGAGCACTTTTCCATCAAGGCGTATATAATCTACAGAGCCGCCATTTTTCATATCGAAAAAGGTGCCGTTCAAAGCAGCTATGGCCTGGTGTTCTGATCCGAATTCACTGGTAGGCTTGCGCAGTTTCGGCTCGGCTTCCACATCAAGTTCATTTTTACCGTTCAATTTTATTTCAAGAATGTTGATGTTTTGATTAGAACCAAACAAGGTTCTATTGAACCAATGGTGCCTGAGCTTAATGCCTTTTGCTATTTTTTTAGTGCTCCATTTCGTATGAACTACCGTCGCAGAATCTGACTGGGCAAAGCAGTTGAGTGAAGCTAAAAATGATGCAATTAAAAATTGAATAATTACTATCCGTTGAAGACTAAATTCTTTTTTCATGAAGTGCGGTTTACTATATGTTTTTGGGATGAGTTAAAATGCAATGTAAATTTTTATCCCGCATATTGCATCTATCAGTTGCTGAAGATTTGAGAGCACAATTTATGACTGTGCATAAACTGTGGTAAACTTAACTTATATCTTCTTGCTAGTTGCGGCTTTAATAGCTAGCTTGGCTCCTTACAAAACCCATCGCAATAAACCTTTTGATATGGTGGCTAGACCATAGAACGGGAGCAGTAGAACGGCTCCCGTATTTTTTTAAGCACTCGCAAAAAAATCGTTGGTCAGAACTGACCAACGATAAAACCTAAATAAGTAAGTCTTTATTATTTTCTTATAGGAATGCTAATACCGGCATGCAATCCGACAAAATTCAGGTTGCTGAAATTATC
>JBQCHB010000534.1:0-3289 GCA_051955075.1 Flavisolibacter sp. | reverse complement strand
TTTAAAGGTGTGGTTGACCTTATCAAAATGAAAGGTATTGTATGGCACATGGAAACCGAGGGTATGACTTTCGATGAAATTGCCATTCCTGATGATATGGTTGAGGAAGTAAACGAATGGAGACAAAACCTTATTGAAGCTGTTGCTGAATACGATGATAAATTGTTGGAGAAGTTTTTCGACGATCCTAATTCTATTACTGAAGACGAAGTGCATGAGGCTATCCGTAAAGCTACCATCGATCTGAGCATTGTGCCTATGATGTGCGGTTCTTCATTTAAAAATAAAGGTGTACAAACTGCGCTTGATGCGGTTTGCCGTTACCTGCCTTCTCCAATGGATATTGAAGCGGTAACTGGCGTTAACCCCGATACTGGCGAAACAGAAACACGCAAGCCTGATGCTAAAGATCCTTTTGCAGCTTTGGCGTTTAAAATTATGACAGATCCATTTGTGGGTCGTCTGGCGTTTTTCCGCGTTTATTCGGGCCACTTGGATGCTGGTTCTTATGTATTGAATGTAAGAAGTGGCAAAAAAGAAAGGATCAGCCGTATCATGAAGATGTTCGCCAATAAGCAAAACCCAATTGATTTTATTGAAGCTGGTGATATTGGTGCAGCGGTTGGTTTTAAAGAAATTAAAACCGGTGATACGCTTTGTGATGAAAGTCATCCAATCACTTTGGAAAATATGTTCATTCCCGAGCCTGTAATCGCCATCGCAGTTGAGCCTAAAACACAGGCCGACGTTGATAAGATGGGTATGGCGATTGCAAAACTGGTGGAAGAAGATCCAACGCTGCGTGTAAACACAGATGAAGATACCGGTCAAACCATTTTGCGTGGTATGGGTGAATTGCACCTGGAGATCATTATTGATCGTATGAAACGTGAGTTTAAGGTGGAAGTAAACCAGGGTGCACCACAGGTGGCTTATAAAGAAGCTTTCAATACAACTGTTCAACATCGTGAGGTTTTGAAAAAGCAATCAGGTGGTCGTGGTAAGTTTGCTGACATCATGTTTGAGTTAGGCCCTGTTGACGCTGAATGGAAAGAAGCTAATCCTGATAAACACTATCAATTTGTAAATGATCTTTTTGGTGGATCAATTCCCCGCGAATTTGTTCCAGCTATTCAAAAAGGTTTTGAACAATCAATGGGTACGGGTGTATTGGCATCTTATCCAGTAGATAATATGAAGATTCGTGTATACGACGGTTCTTTTCACGCTGTGGACTCTGACTCCATGTCTTTCGAGCTTTGTGCCAAGCAAGGTTTTCGCGAAGCAGCCAGAAAAGCCAAACCTGTATTGCTGGAACCAATTATGAAAGTAGAAGTAATCACTCCCGACCAGTATATGGGTGATGTAACCGGTGACCTGAACCGTCGCCGTGGTATGATGGAAGGCATGGATACCCGCGCCGGTGCCCAGGTTATTAAGGCCAAAGTTCCGTTGAGTGAAATGTTTGGTTATGTAACTCAATTGCGTTCTTTATCATCTGGCCGTGCTTCTTCTACTATGGAGTTCTCTCATTATGCTCCGGCTCCCAACAATATCGCTGAAGAAGTGATTGCAAAGAGCAAAGGAAAAGTGAGTGCTGAGTAAGTAAACTTCTCTTATTAAAATAGTATAACTCCGTCCGGTTTTTCCGCGACGGAGTTTTTTATTGTAAAAATTTATTAATAACAATACTGCTTTTTGTTTTAGGCATTGGGTTTGTTTTACAAACGACGTTCGATTCCCGCTTTTAGGATCCCGTTTTTTGATCCGGCCGTCAGGCTTATGGAAAACACCAATTGGTAATTGAACTTTGGGCTCTCACGAGCCCTTTTTTTATGCACATGCTCATTCGCTTTTGTTAAAATGGCACCAAACTTGTCAAGCTCAGCAAAAATGTATTTTATGAAACTAAGAAAAACACTCCTTGCCCTTTCTATGCTAACTATTGGCTCTTTTATTTTCTATGCTTGTTCAAAAGACAATTCAGCCTCGGCAGACAAAGCAAAGCTGCAGGTTTATCTAACCGATGATCCTGGAAATTATGATGAAGTAATAATTGATGTACAAGACATTAAAATCAATTATTCTACTGATTCTGCAGATGGCTGGCAAAGTTTATCAAACGTGAGAACGGGATCATATGATATTCTGAAATTGATTAACGGCAATGATACCTTATTGGGAGATGCTGAGCTTGATGCCGGAAAAATTGAACAGATCAGGTTGATTCTAGGTCCAAACAACTACGTAAAGATAGATGGTCAAACCATTCCATTGCAGACGCCCAGTGCACAACAATCAGGTTTAAAATTGAACATTCATCAGGATGTAAATGCAGGTGTAACGTATAAACTATTGCTGGATTTTGATGCTGCAAGATCCATCGTACAAACCGGCAATGGCAAATACATTCTGAAGCCTGTTATCCGCACCAGCTTGCAAGCGGTTGGTGGAAATGTCCAGGGTTATGTTTTACCCGATTCGCTCCGCACAGCAGTATTTGCGCTGCAGGGAACTGATACTATTGCAGGAACTTATACTTCCGGCGGAAGCTATATGTTAAAGGGATTAAATGCCGGCACATATACGCTGGCTTTTTCGCCCAGCGATAGTACTTATAAAAGCCAAACGAAGACGGGAGTTGTTGTGACAACCAATACGGTTACTACGATTGACACTGTTAGACTTGTACAGTAAAAATTTTATTTAAAGACAAAGGCCATCCGTTTGTAATGGGTGGCCTTTGTCTTTGGAGTAATTTCCACTCATTTCTTAAAAACCTCATAAACTCCTTTATTTTGTCTAAATAAACCTGATAATTGTCAAAATTTCTTGTATAAACTTTTGTCGGTTTAAAGCCAAGCCTTTACCTTTGCACTCCCATTCCAAAAATGGGTTTGGCATATGTCACAGAGAATTAGAATCAAATTACAGTCTTACGACCACAACCTGGTGGATAAATCGGCAGAAAAAATTGTAAAGACTGTTCGCAGCACCGGCGCCGTAGTAACAGGACCGATTCCTCTTCCTACACGAAAAAAAATCTTTACTGTTCTACGTTCTCCACACGTAAACAAAAAGAGCCGTGAGCAGTTTCAGTTAGCAACGCACAAGCGTTTGCTCGACATCTATACGTCTTCATCCAGAACTGTAGATGCGCTTTCGAAGCTTGACCTGCCTTCAGGTGTTGAGGTTGAAATTAAGGCATGACGAATAACCTGTTGATAAACAGGCGTTGAATAAAATTAGTTCTTATTAAATAGTATCATCTCTCAACTATCCGCACAAG
>JBQCHB010000533.1:0-3835 GCA_051955075.1 Flavisolibacter sp. | reverse complement strand
CTTCCTTCGCTGATACCCCATACAACCAAAGATTGTCCACGCCGCATATCGCCTGCGGAAAATATTTTTGAAATATTGGTTTGATAATTTCTTTCAGAAGCTTTTACATTACCTCTTTCATCTAAATCTACACTGAGTTCATTCAATAAGCCTTCATGTTGCGGATGCACAAAGCCCATAGCCAACAAAGCCAGTTCGCAAGGTATTTCTCTCTCTGTTCCGGCAATTTCCGTGAAGCCTGCTGTTTTGCCGTCTGCGGTTAACTTCCATTCAAGGTCAATTACTTTCAGCGCTTTTAAATTTCCTTTTCCATCACCAATAAATTCTTTGGTGGCAATAGCCCAATGGCGATCTGCGCCTTCTTCATGAGAGGAAGTAACTTTTAAAAGCATTGGGTAAGTAGGCCATGGCATAAAGGGTGTTCGGTTGGCCGCGGGTTTAGGCAATAATTCAAACTGCGTAATGGATTTTGCACCGTGACGGTTAGATGTGCCAATGCAATCGCTACCCGTGTCGCCACCACCAATAACAATAACATTTTTGCCGGTTGCTAAAATTTCCTCCGGATAAATATTGCTTTCTACCGTACCATTAGGCGTTGTTGGAAGTTTGGCTGCTCTTTTGTTTTGCTGTTTCAAAAAGTTCATGGCGAAATGAACGCCTTCTAGTTCTCTGCCGGGTATAGGCAGATCTCTTGGTACGGTAGAACCGCCTGCCAGCACCACTGCATGAAATTCTCTCAGTATATCATTGATACGAACATTGAGGCCTACGTTGGCATTGCATTTGAAAACGATGCCTTCCTCTTCCAGCAACGCAATGCGGCGGTCGATCACCCACTTTTCCAATTTAAAATCAGGAATGCCATAACGCAACAAGCCGCCCGGCTTATCATCTCTTTCAAAAACGGTTACCGAATGGCCGGCATAATTTAATTGCGCAGCAGCAGCCAATCCGGCAGGACCGGAGCCAATCACCGCTACCTTTTTGCCTGATTGGAATGTTGGCTTATGTGCTTTGACCAAACCTTTTTCAAAAGCAATTTCGATAATGTGCTTTTCTATTTCCTCAATGGTAATAGCTGGCTGGTTAATGCCCAGCACACAGGCACTTTCGCAAGGCGCAGGACAAATGCGTCCTGTAAATTCCGGAAAGTTGTTGGTGAACGAAAGCGTTTCATACGCTTCTTCCCAAGCGCCACGATAGACGGCATCATTAAACTCTGGAATAAAATTTCCTAAAGGACATCCGTTGTGACAAAAAGGAACGCCGCAATTCATGCATCGTGCCGACTGCTGATTTAGTTTTTCATCAGTGTAGCGATGCACAAATTCATTGTAATCGTTTACACGCTCCTGCACCGGACGCTTTTGAGGAAGCTCCCTGTCAAACTCTAAAAAACCTGTTGTTTTACCCATTGAAAAAGGTTTATAATTTTTTTGGTTAGTCAACTGCATTATTACGATAATCACCTGTTGTCCCGATAGCTATCGGGTGCGACGCAACAGAAGTATTATAGTAATTCATCTGCTCGTAACATAATTACCTACTTTATTTTAAAGAACTAATTGCAATCGAAAAGTTTCTATGCCCTAAGTTCTCCCTTCAGGGAGACAGAGGGTGCTTGCAACACTCTCTTATAATCTTTTGGAAATACTTTAATGAAATTTTTTAATTGGTTCTCAAAATCATCTAACACAAATTTCGCTACCGTGCTTCCTGTATAATTGAAATGGCTTTCGATCATAGTTTTCAACTCATCCACATCACTTTCTTGCACCGGATCAAGGTCTACCATTTCTTTGTTGCACATTGTTTCAAAATTTCCTTTCACATTGTACACGTAAGCAATGCCACCGCTCATGCCTGCAGCAAAGTTTCTTCCGGTATCGCCAAGAATGACCACACGGCCGCCAGTCATATATTCGCAGCCATGGTCGCCAATGCTTTCTACAACGGCATGCACGCCGGAGTTGCGAACGCAAAAACGTTCCCCGGCCTTGCCTCTTATATAGGCCTTGCCCGAAGTCGCACCATAAAAAGCAACGTTGCCGATAATAATATTTTCTTCAGGCGTAAAATGTGCTTGTTTTGGCGGATATACAATCAGCCTTGCACCGGATAAACCTTTACCAAAATAATCATTGGCGTCACCTTCCAACTCAAGTGTTACACCTTTAGTATTGAAGGCGCCAAAGCTTTGCCCTGCCGTGCCGGTAAATTTGAAGTGAATCGTATCGTCGGGTAAACCTGCAGATTTATATTTTTTTGAGATTTCATTAGACAGAATTGTACCAATTGTTCTATCTGTATTAATAATATTGAATGTCGCTTTAATTTTTTCTCCTGTTTCTAAAGCAGGTTTTGCAGCTTCCAACAATTTCCAGTCTAATACATTTGACAAACCATGATCTTGTTCTTCTTGTTTGTATAATCCTGTATACAACGAGGTTGGTTCTTTATACAACACAGGAGAGAGGTCAAGCTTGCTGTATTTCCAATGTTTAATATCGGTGCGGGCTTCGAGGCTGTCCACTTGTCCCACCATTTCGTTGATGGTTCTAAAGCCCAGTTCAGCCATGATCTCTCTTAATTCCTGCGTAATGAATTTGAAAAAGTTTACCACGTGATCGGCATCGCCGGTAAAGCGATTTCGTAATTCTTCATTTTGTGTAGCAATACCAACAGGACAAGTATTCAAATGACACTTGCGCATCATAATACAACCTTCAACTATTAATGCTGCAGTGGCAATGCCCCATTCTTCGGCGCCTAACAAAGTTGCAATGGCAATATCACGCCCGGTTCTTAGTTGTCCGTCAGATTGCACAACAACGCGGCTGCGCAATTTGTTTTTTACCAGCGTTTGATGTGTTTCTGCCAGGCCTAATTCCCAGGGTAATCCTGCATGTCTAATAGAACTAATGGGAGATGCGCCGGTACCGCCATCGTGTCCTGCAATCAGGATCACATCGGCCTTGGCTTTTGCAACACCTGCAGCAATGGTTCCCACACCCGCTTTCGACACCAGCTTCACGCTGATGCGTGCAGCACGGTTAGCGTTCTTCAAATCAAATATTAATTGCGCTAAATCTTCAATCGAATAAATATCGTGGTGTGGTGGCGGAGAAATCAGGCCAACGCCGGGTGTCGAGTGCCGCACCTTACCAATCCATTCATCTACTTTATGACCAGGTAGCTGGCCGCCTTCGCCGGGCTTGGCGCCTTGGGCCATTTTAATTTGCAGTTCATCGGCCATGGTAAGGTAATAGCTTGTTACACCAAACCGTGCAGAAGCTACCTGCTTGATAGCCGATTTCATGGAGTTGCCATTGGCCAAAGTCTCATAACGGATATCATCTTCACCACCTTCGCCGGTATTGCTTTTGGCACCAATGCGGTTCATAGCAATGGCCAAAGTAGAATGGGCTTCATGTGAAATGGAACCAAAACTCATGGCGCCTGTAGCAAAACGTTTGTAAATGTTTTCCGCCGGCTCTACTTCGTCGATTGAAATAGAAGAACGGTTACGTTTGAAGTCGAACAGGCTGCGTAGCGTACAGGCTTTTTCTGCCTGGTCGTTAATGAGTTTAGAATATTTTTTAAAAGTGTTATAGTCATTCATTCGGGTAGAATGCTGCAAGAGATGAATGGTTTGCGGATTGAACAGGTGAAATTCGCCTTTGCGCTTCCATTCATATACACCACCAATTGGGAGCCTTTCAATAGGCTGTGTTTTTTTAGTAAAGGCGAAATGGTGCTTAGCTAAAACTTCTTTGGCAATTTCATCAATGCCCATGCCTTCAATGCGGGATGTGGCGCCGGCGAAATATTG
>JBQCHB010000532.1:0-16932 GCA_051955075.1 Flavisolibacter sp. | reverse complement strand
CATTCTTCCATTCCTGGCGACCTGCCCGATTCCGAAAGGGACAAAGAAGAAATGAGAACGGAAGAAACGTTCATTAATCTGCCTGATGTAAAAGATATTCCCGGACAAGAGTTTGTAAATACGCCACGTACCGGCATGCTGGAGGATACTACCATTTCATCTGCCGATGAAGAAGGCACTGGTGTTTTTGACCTGGACGACAGTGAAGATTTTACTTCCGGCACAGAAGCCGATGTAAGCCGCGGACAAAGAAAGGCATTGGAACATATAGATTACATGCCTACACAGGACGAAGACAATCTTATGGAAGCACGGATGGATAATCTTGATTTTCAAAACGAACCTTTAGATGAAAAGGGTTTCGGAGAGGTAAGGACAGCAAGTGATCTTGATGTTCCCGGTTCTGAAAATGATGATCGTAATGAAAGGATTGGCGAAGAAGATGAAGAAAACAACGATTACAGCCTTGGCAGTGCATCGAACGATAATGTAACAGAAGGAACACCGTAATTGATCATCGTGAGTGATTAATAGCAAGTGTTAGTAGCTGGTAATCTTTTCCCTCTAACCATTCACCATTTGTCATTAACCCTTACTATCTCTTACATTTGAGATAAGATTGAGACAATATGCCTTCTCCGGAAACTTTGCTGCTTCGAATTTTAATGGTCATTATTGTTGGTGGTTTAATTGGCGCAGAAAGAGAATTCAGGAGTAAGTCGGCAGGATTTAGAACCATGATACTGATTTGCCTTGGTTCATTTTTGTTCACTACATTCTCTATT
This sequence comes from Flavisolibacter sp., assembly GCA_051955075.1. Taxonomy (GTDB): domain Bacteria; phylum Bacteroidota; class Bacteroidia; order Chitinophagales; family Chitinophagaceae; genus Flavisolibacter. Next base: position 16,147 of record JBQCHB010000532.1, on the reverse strand, counting down.
TACATTTCAGGATCTACATCCGATAGAATTGCTTCTAACATTGTAACCGGTATTGGCTTTTTGGGCGCCGGTGTTATTTTTAAAAGCGATAATCGCATTAATGGTATCACCACCGCTGCTACCATTTGGGCTGTAGCTGCCTTAGGCATGGGCATTGCGGATGGAGCCTATTATTTAGTTACAGTTTGCACCATTCTTATTCTTGCTTCTCTTTTATTGTTAACCAAATTGGAAAATTTGATTGACCGCATCAACCAATCACACACGTACAAAATTGTGAGTGTTTATAAAGATGATCTTTTGAAAGAGTACGAAGAGCTATTTAAAAAATGCGATCTTAGGTACAAGAGAATCAAAAGAACAAAAAGCGGGGAATATATTGTTGGCACCTGGATCGTTCAGGGATCAGAAAAAAATCATAACAGGTTTACCAAGGAAGTGCTTCATCATCCCTCTATAAAAGAGTTTGAGTTTTAGATACCCAAGCGAATTTCCGCTGTTTTCACCATCTCATCAATATCCATATTCTTCATGCACTTAAAATGACCTTGCGGACATTTGTTTCGCCCCATCTTGGTACAGGGCCTGCACCAGAGTTTATGTACCTGTGCATCGTCGTAAGGCTTTGCATGATGCAATAAATAATGATCGCCATAATAAGGAACCATACCAAACGAAGGGGTGGTACTTCCCCAAACAGCAATTACCTGTTTCTTTAAAGCTGCTGCAATGTGCATCAATCCTGTGTCATGAGAAATGACCAACTTTGATTTGCGAACAAGATCAGCGCTTTCGTTGAGTGTAAACTTTCCGCAGGCATTGTAAATTTTATCAGCATCAGCTTTTTTTATCTCCTCTCCTTCTTCAAATTCTTCCTTAGCGCCTAAGAGAATGATGGGATAATTTATCTTCTTACAAAGCTCCTGCAGTTTGTAAACCGGTAATTTTTTAGTGTAAAAAGAGGCGCCGATGACAATGGCCACATATCCTAAATGATGTGAAGCAGGAATATCTTTCGGCTGCACTTCTTCCTCCTTTGGAATAAAATAATCCATGCCCTGCCCATCGTTGCGAACGCCAAATGAAGACACAGTTTCCATGTAGCGATCTACAATGTGCAGTTTGGGCATCACGTTCCATTTCAGCTTTACAAAAATGAGTTTTTCAATATTGAGTTTGTTGAAGGAATGTGCAGGAACATTCAATGCTTTTTTTACTCTCAGTGTTCGCAGATTATGGTGCAGGTCAATGATGTGATCAAATTTTTCTCCATTTAATTCATCGATCATTTTATCCCAATCATTTTGCAGCACATGTATTTTGTCAATGTAGGGATTGTGCTCCATCACCGTTTTAAACTGCGGCTTGATCAGGTAATGAATTTCAGCACCTGGCAATTGTTTTTTCAAACAACGCACAACCGGCGTGGTCAGCACAATATCGCCAATGGAAGAAAAACGGATGATTAAAAACTTCATCCCCCTGTCCCCCTGAAGAGGAGACTTAGAATAATCAGTCTTTTCGTTATTCATTATTCCCTTTATTAAAAATGGTAAGTTGGTAAAAGTTCTTCAATAAATTATTGCTTCGAAATATTTGGCAGAAGAAATCAAACCAAGGTATGGTAAACATGGAGAAGGAAATGCTAAATACTAACATGTTTATCGGCAGTACACTTATTTCATCCCATTATTAAAAACTGATTCAGTTAGCAGTGCACTTTAATCCTGAGTCCCCCCTTCAGGGGAATCATTCCTCCACATAATTCAAATCTTTGCCAAAGGTTTCTTTGGAATAGGCTACAGCAGCCAATCCTATTACCATCGCAATAATGCCGGTTATTAACCCTCCGGTTACATAATTGCCGGTAACATTTCGCAGCCATTTGAACAATAAAATAATTAATGGCAACGCACCACGAACCATATTGGGAACGGTAGTAGCTGCTGTGGCTCTTAAGTTAGTTCCAAACTGTTCTGCAGCCATCGTTACAAAAATGGCCCAGAAACCTGTACCAAAGCCAAGCCCGGCACATATCCAATACATTTGTGCATCGCTACCGCTGTCATTTTGCAAAAAGAACAAAGCCATAAAAATGAAAGTGATACCGAAAAAAATGTACAAGGCTTTCTTACGGCTCTTCAGCCATTGGCTTACAAAGCCTACTAATACATCACCAATCGAAATAGCAACGTAGGCATACATAATAGCCTTGCCCGGCTGAATATTTTCTTTAATGCCAAACGACTTCCCAAACTGATCTGAAAAGCTAACCAACACACCAATGACAAACCACGTAGGCAAACCAATTAAAATACTTGAAATATATTTTTTGAATCTCGTTTTATTGTTGAAGAACATTAAAAAATTTCCCCTTGCCACATTCATCTTTTTTACTGCATGAAACATGCCCGATTCAAAAACCGAAACACGAAGCAATAAAAGAATAAAGCCAAGGCCGCCGCCAATATAATAACAAACCCGCCAGTCAAATTCCTTTGAAATAAAATAAGCCACTACGGCTCCTGTTAATCCAATACCCGCTACCAGTGAAGTGCCAATACCTCGTTTTTCTTTTGGCAGAAGTTCGGAAACCAATGTGATGCCTGCGCCCAACTCGCCTGCTAAACCAATGCCTGCTAAAAAGCGAACGATCATGTATTGTGTTGTGTTCACCACCATGCCATTAGCGATGTTGGCTACTGAATACAACACAATGGAACCAAACAAAACACTCATGCGTCCCTTTTTGTCGCCCATAATTCCCCAGATGATGCCGCCGATCAGCAAGCCCACCATTTGAATGGAAATAATATCTTCTCCAATGGTAGTTATTTGCTGTGTATTCAGGCCAAGATCAATCAAACTTTGCTTACGTACAATTCCAAACAACAGCAAATCATATATATCAACAAAATAGCCCAGTGCTGCTACAATTACAGCGAGGTTGAAAACAGAAGAAGTATTCTTTTGTTTCATTTATGCGTTAGTATTGGTTTCTTTTGAAGCCGGCTGCTTTTTTACAAAAAACAATTTATAAATCACCGGCAGTGTAGTAATTAAGATAATGGCAATGGTAATACCTTCAATATGATCTTTCAAACTGAAATGAAACCTTTCTAAAACCAGTGTTTGCAAATAATGGCCACCCAGCATCATCAGGCAAACCCATACAATGCTTCCCAAAATATTGTATAACACAAAAACCTTGCGATCCATTTTTACTATACCGGCTACAATTGGCGCAAATGTGCGGAGTATGGGAAGAAACTTGGCAAGAAAAATAGTGGCTTTCCCATACTGGTGATAAAACTCCGTAGCACGTATCAAATGCTTTTTACGAAATAGCCAGGTTTCTTTTCTTTCGTACAACAGCGGGCCAGTTTTCCTGCCAAACCAATAGCCAACAATATTGCCTAATACAGATGCAATAATTACCATTAAAAGAATGACCGAAAAATGCACACCAAAAAACTGGTGCGCCAAATCGCTTACATAAATGCCTGCGGCAAAAAGCAGCGAATCGCCTGGAAGAAAAAACCCGATGAACAAACCTGTTTCAGCAAAAATCACAAACAGCATAAAATACAGACCGCCGTTATGGATGATCCATTCAATGAACTGCTGTATAAAGCCGCCTTGAAGTAAAGTAATATGCAAAAGAGTATTCATTCAATTTTGATTGGTTAGAAAAAGTTTTGTTCATTTTGAAAATTGAACATTGCTTATTAAGCATTGCACATTTTCTTTTATCTATCAGACCATGCCGGTGGCACGTCTTTACGATTCGCTATGCGCCAATTCTCCTTCCCATTTACTTACTACACTTGTAGCCAAAGCATTTCCTACAACATTGGTTGCTGTGCGGAACATGTCGCAAAAATGATCAATTGGCAATATTAATGCAACACCCTCCGGCGGAATATTAAACATGGAACAAGTGGCCAATACTACTACCAATGACGCTCTTGGTACACCAGCAATGCCCTTACTTGTAAGCATTAAAACTAAGAGCATCGTTAGCTGCGCACCCAAAGGCATGTGCATGCCATAAGCCTGCGCAATAGCTAAACTGGCAAAGGTCATATACATCATGCTGCCATCAAGATTAAATGAATAACCCAGTGGCAATACAAATGCAACAATTTTATCGCGGCAACCAAAGCGTTCCAGTTCTTCTGTAAGTTTTGGAAAAACGGCTTCACTGCTGGTAGTGCTAAAAGCAATCAGCAAAGGACTGCCTATGCGGCGCAGCAGTTCCTTCATCCTTCCCTTTAAAATAATAAAGCCAACCGTTAGCAGCAATGCCCATAGTATAGCAATGCCAATAATAAAAAACAGGAAATATTTGATGTAGAAATTAAAAATGCCTAAACCCTGCGCAGCCACCACAGCGGCAATAGCGCCAAACACACCAAGAGGTGCGAAGTTCATCACGTAATTCACCATCTTCAAAATAACATGTGATGCCACGTCCAGTGCTTTGATCAAGGGCTTTGTATAATCGCCAATGGCAGCAGCGGCTACACCAAAAAAAATAGAGAACACTACTAATTGTAAAATTTCATTGTTGGCCATAGCCTCAATGAAACTTTTGGGAATGACATGCTCCACAAAATTTTGAAGAGAGAATGTTTTTCCCTTGGTAACCAGGTCGCTTAAGCCTTCCACATCCCTATGCGAAAGATCTATGTATTGACCGGGCTTAAAATAATTAACCAGCACCAATCCAATTAAAAGAGAAGCCAGCGATGCTGTAATGAACCAAAGAATAGCTTTACCTCCTACCCGGCCAACGGTTTTTAAGTCACCCAGTTTAGCAATGCCCACCACCAGTGTTGTAAATACCAAAGGCGCAATGATCATTTGCACCAACCTAATAAAAATGCTGCTTAATAATTTGATGTTAGTGGCAAAGCTTTTTTGAAAACCTGCTCCTGTTGTGGTGTAAATAAAATATCCAACCAACACACCCAGGACCATTGAAGCAATAATATATATAGTTAGCCGGTTGCCTTTATTCATATATGGTAAGCTTGTTAAACAAAGTGCCGAAAATCGGAAAAAAAAGGCATATCGAACACTTTACATCATTTTATCGCAAGTCCTTATGTGGAAAAGAAAACGAGTGTTTATTAAATTATTATTTATTTTACGAGCTTTTACAAGCCATCATTATAAAATTCACTTATGAGTTTATTTGTTAGAAAACCCATGAACGTTTTGCTGAATGAAGCACAGGAAACAGGCAGTCATACACTAAAAAGAACGCTTGGTGCCGGTGGTTTAATAGCATTGGGTATAGGTGCTATCATTGGCGCCGGTTTGTTTTCTATTACAGGCATGGCCGCAGCTAATCATGCAGGACCTGCCATTACTATTTCGTTTGTTGTAGCAGCATTGGGCTGCCTGTTTGCAGGTTTGTGCTACGCCGAATTTGCTTCTATGATTCCCGTTGCAGGAAGTGCTTACACGTATTCTTATGCCACGATGGGTGAATTTATAGCATGGATCATTGGCTGGGATTTGGTGTTGGAATACGCAGTAGGTGCCGCCACAGTGGGTATTAGCTGGAGCCGTTACCTGATAAAATTTTTAGAAGGCTTTGATGTCCATCTTCCACTTTCGTTAACGGTAGGCCCATGGGATGGCGGTATCATCAATCTTCCTGCGGTATTCATTATTGTATTAATGAGCTTATTGCTGATAAAAGGAACTTCGGAAAGTGCTTTTGTAAATGCTATTATTGTAGCCCTGAAAGTTGCTGTTGTTTTGATATTCATTTTCCTTGGATGGAAGTATATCAACAATGATAATTACAATCCTTACATCCCCGATAACACGGGCACTTTCGGTGCCTACGGCTTTAGCGGAATTATAAGAGCAGCAGCCATAGTCTTCTTTGCCTACATTGGTTTTGATGCGGTAAGTACTGCGGCACAGGAAGCAAAAAATCCAAAACGTGATATGCCCTGGGGTATTTTAGGTTCACTGGCAATTTGTACCATATTATACATTTTGTTTGCGCATGTAATGACAGGCGTAACCAACTACAAATCATTTGCGGGTAAAGATGGTATTGCTCCTGTAGCTGTAGCCATTGACCATATGGGCACCACAGATGCAGCCGGTGTTATTCATCCTGATTATCCCTGGCTGAACCGTGCGATTATTTTAGCGATCCTTGGCGGTTATGCTTCTGTAATTCTTGTAATGCTGATGGGACAGAGCCGCGTATTCTACAGCATGAGCAAGGATGGGTTGATACCAAAAATTTTCTCAAGCGTTAATCCAAGAACGCAAACTCCGTCAAAAAACAACTTGCTGTTCATGCTTTTTGTGAGCCTGTTTGCTGCTTTTGTACCTGCAAGGGTGGTGGGTGAAATGACGAGCATCGGAACCTTGTTTGCTTTTATTTTGGTTTGCATAGGCATTTGGGTTATGCGCAAAAAAATGCCCGAATTGCCAAGAGCATTTAAAACGCCAATGGTTCCGTTAGTACCAATATTGGGCATTGCCACCTGTTTGTTCATGATGGTATTTCTTCCAATGGATACATGGATTCGTTTGCTGGTGTGGATGCTGATCGGTTTAGATATTTACCTTGTTTACGGAGCCAAAAACAGCAATTTGGGTAATGGCACCGTGCAAAGAAAAGGAATGAGGGTCGCCCGCTATACCGGCATAGCTCTTTCTGTTTTACTGATCATCGTAGGTTTTTTACACCAGTACACCGTTGGCTTCGATGCTGATAGAGTGTTACTGTATATTTCTATTGTGTTTGCTGTTATTCATTTAATTGTGTTTGCAACAAAGTTGGGAAGACCCGAACCTGCAACCGATGATGAAGCAGTAAACCCGATGGAAAACCGTTAGAAATATTTTGAACTTCATAAAAAAACCGTTTCCGCCTTGTGGAAGCGGTTTTTTCTTTTGATGTAGTACATTTGCGGCTCTTGATGACAGGCTGTGAAGAACAGAGAGTAGTTCGGGGCAAGCTCAGTAGATAAAGAAAAAACTGAGCAATAGCTTCGGGCCGCAAGAAAAAGGTTGAGCAGTTACCATAACTATAAACCATAAACTATAAACGACAAACTATATTATGGGTCGCATATTTGAAGTAAGAAAGAGTACCATGTTTGCCCGATGGGATCGCATGGCCAAACAATTTACCCGTATTGGAAAAGAGATTGCTATTGCTGTAAAAGCCGGCGGCCCCGATCCTGCCACCAATCCGGCTTTGCGCCGCTGCATGCAAAATGCGAAAGCTGTGAACATGCCCAAAGACCGTGTGGAAGCAGCCATTAAAAGAGCGCAGGGAAAGGAAATGGAGAATTACGAGGAGATCTTGTATGAAGGTTACGCACCGCACGGCGTTGCCGTTTTGGTGGAAACAGCAACCGACAACCACGTTCGTACAGTGGCCAATGTAAAATCAATTTTTAATAAGGGCAACGGTGCGCTGGGCAATAGTGGCAGTGTAAGTTTCCAGTTCAAAAAAATGGGAGTATTTAAATTAAAGCCCGAAGGCTTAAACACCGAAGAACTTGAGTTTGAATTGATTGACGCAGGTTTGGAAGAAATGGGTGAAGGTACGGGTGAAAACGGGGAAGAAGTACTGGTGCTTCGCTGCGCATTTAATGATTTTGGCAGCATGCAAAAAGCTTTGGAAGAAAAAGGCACTACGCCACTAAGTGCCGAAGTGGAATGGATACCAACTACCACTGTTGAATTAAGTGAAGAACAGGCGCAAGATGTGTTGAAGCTGGTTGATAAATTGGAGCAGGATGAAGATGTACAAAAAGTGTTTCATAATTTACAATAAAAAATCCCCGCACTAAGCGGGGATTTTAATTTTTGGTGAAGCAGTTAGTCAGGCAGTTTGATCTTTACTTGTTGTGAGTTGCATCCGTAAGAAACTATACATGTAAGTATCATGCCTGCAACCGCTGCCTTATATAAATACCTGGCTTAAAACTCGTCTCTCTATACGTACCTGATGTGATTTTTATTCTTTCAGAAACTTTACCTTCCTGTCAATATTCTCTGCCGTTTTCATTCCCTGTACCGTTCCTTCTTCTACAGCACGACGGGTATGAATACCTCCATAAACTCTTGAAATGGCAATGGCATGTGCTAACTCGTAAAAAGAGTTGTAGCTATAACTGCCAAGATCTACCGGGGCACCGTCTATTGTCACCACATGACCGGCATAAGTGCTGTTAGTGAAATGCACATTTTCTCCAAAAATACTGGTGAGTGCATAGGCAAACGCTCCACTGAAGGTGGCATGATTGGCTGGGAAGTCAGGAAATGGTGGTGTGGGAATAAAAGGCTTCCACCAGGTGGCAGGATCATTGGATGGCTCTATCACCCTGCGAATAAATTGAAAAGGCCTTTCCTTTAAATAAGTGAACTTTCCTTTAAAGGAACCAATGGTAGCATCCATCAGGCTCATACCGGTTTTAGCATAAGCTAGGGCCGTAATGTCGAGTGAGGGATTTAGCTGCTCAATGATTTGTTTAAATACAGAAATATAACTTGAGCCGGAAGGCCAGCCATTGACGGCGGGATCATCATAATATTTGGCCAGGTGTTTTTGAGCAGGCGTAAGCGATTTGGAAATATCGTACACTTCCTTATAATCTTTATAATACGGCGAATTCACGTCTTCACTATACTCGTATGGTTGAGACATAACATTCTCTATACTACCTTCTACCATGGTACGTGTATCGCCCCAATAAGCAATGCCATTGGCAATTAACGGAATATTATTCTCCGGCCACCAATAACCAGGCTCATTGTGGGTTAATGTATAGGTATCCCAACTGGTCCATGGCCTGTCGGTAGTAGACCAGTTAAAGATTTTTTCTGCTACTGATTTTCCAAACATCTTGGAGCGTTCGAAAGTAGCCGCGTCGCCAATTTCGGCTTCATACGCAGTATTCAATTCATTTTCCAGTTGTTGTACTGCAGCATTTGTTGCAGAAGTGAAGGTGAAAAGCTTCCGGGTCATTTCGGCCAAAGCTGCATTAACACAAGTGGGCCAGTGATAAGCCTTACCAGGCTCTGTTTTGGGCATCTGGGGCATTTGGTTCAATTGGCCGTACAAACTTTGATAAGCCGGCATACCTGGCACTACTGACTCGTATACAGCCACACCGCAGTAAGCCATAAACCTGCCGGGGCTTACGCCGTAAAGTGTAGGTGGAGAATACAAAAGCGGCACCTGTAATTCAAGCCATTTTTTTACAACATCCGAAGAGTAAGTTTTGGTTTGCTGCAAATGACCATGTTCCTGGTCTTTTTTTGCCGCGATACCTTCTTCCTGCGTTTTAGAATTTTTGGTAGATGTTTCTTTCTGGCAGGAAACCAGAAAGAACATAAAGCTGAAAAGCAACAACCAAATTTTCCTGGCATTGTGGTTCATAATATTTGTTTTGAGGTTGAAAAATGATTTGTTGTATAACCGGTAGGCTAACTTTCTATGTGCCGTTAAGATGAGTGACATTATCTTATATTAGCAGCAGTGTAAATAAGGCTAGGGCGCAAACCAATAGTATAATGTCAAGCATGATACCGAACCAAAGATTGCGTTCTGCAAAAGACTTCCTCTTACAGCACAGAATACTGTTAGGTGAATTTTTCATTTTTATACTTTTTATTTTGAGAGAAACCCGGGTACTTTTAATGCAGGCTGCTATTCAGCGGAATTGGACGTTTTAGGCAATAGCAATAGCAAAATAGAAACAACTATTCCTTCCATAAATTTTAATCGCTGAACTCATCGGTTCACTGGTAATAAAACAGGCAAATGAGTTAAATGGTTTTCGGTAATAAAAAAAGTCGTTTGTCTGTAATAAATGACGTTTGTCTACTTTTATCAGTGTGTTATACTCTAATAATAGGGCAGATGTTAAATCAAATACATTTTCGTTAATGCTGCCAAATCATATTTACCATTTGGCGCAGAGCCGTTAGTGATTTAATTACAATGCCATTATAAAAATATTGGTGGTATTGGTACAGGTAAAGCAGTATTGATCTGTTGAGGGAAATTGGAGGATAACTCACGATAATGAGATAGCAGCTTGTCTTTATTATTTTCACTGTTTTTTTCAATTGGAACATTAGCCGCAAAACTTTACAATAGTAAAATTGCCCTCTTTATTCCTGCTTCATGCAAGGCGGCAGAATCTCTGTATATCCGCTTTACATTCTATAAGTTTTTAATTAACGGCACATCTTTTCTCAAGAAGGAAGCAAAAGGTCTGCATATCATTCGAAATGCCGGGAAAAGCAAGCTCTTATTAAACTTGATGTCTAATACGACAATTACCCTCGACCAGGCGTTTGAATAATAGCGTTGCATTATCAGCAGGTAAAGTTCACCTTAGTGTTTCCAGTCGGCATCCCAGCCGTTTGCAACGATCGTTCCGGATGCACTGCCATCGGCAGCCACCCATTTTACTGTTTTATTGTCCGTATAGGCAATTCGTGTACCGTCTGGCGACCATGCGGTTCTTGTTTCGTTCCATATCGTCATGTCAACGCCTGTCTTGATTATGGTTAGTCCACTACCATCAGCATTCATAACAGCGATTGAGCCCTTATGTTCTACTATTGAATTCATTTGATAGAGAGTAACCGAAAGTTTTGTACCGTTAGGCGACCATGCGGGACGCCAATAGTCGGAGTCGTTGAAAAATGTTTTGGTGAGCAAAGTAAACGCACTGCCATCGGGTGAGATTGTGAAAATATCCGAAATAAAATCCCATGCGTTCCAGTCGCTGTCAAATGCAATCTTCGTCCCGTCTGGCGACCAGGCAGCACTAGGAGTCACACTGCTTCCGTACATGTTGGGTAGCTTTGCTACCGACCCACTCGTTAAGTTCATTATGGATATGGTAGCCAAATCAGGCTTTTCGGAATAAACAATTTTCTTTCCATCGGGCGACCAGGCGGGATAGTTACAGCCTGAAAACGTCTTACGCACAACACTTGACCCGTCTGCATTCATAATATAGAGATCGTTCATTCTGACGAAAGCGATCCGGGTTCCATCAGGCGACCATACAGGTTGCCCATCCGCTGCCGGATCATTTGTCAACCGGGCAACATTTGATCCATCGGCATTACAAGTATATATTTCATCGTTGCCGTCACGGTTGCTGACGAAAACTATTTTATTACAGTTTGTTGTGCATGGAGGCGGAGGTGAAGGCTGAGAAGTCACTGTTACCTGCACCGTATCTTTTCCCAAGAGTCCACCTGCATCTGTTACTTGTAACTCAAATTGATAAACACCTTCTACAAAATGGACTACTTGTGTTTTTGCTGAATTTGCGTTGACAATAGTAAATGAGGCTGGCCCGGATATTTCTGTCCATTGATAAGCCGTAATATTATTATCAGGGTCGCTGGATTTGCTTCCATCTAAATTAGCTGTACTGACAGGCAGGTTAATGGTGGTATCATTTCCCGCATTAGCTACTGGTGAATGGTTGATTACAATCGAAGGATTTACGTTTATCTGCAGTGTATCTCTTGAAGACAAACCTCCGTTATCCGTAACCGTCAGTTCAAATTGATAAACACCTGCAGCTAAATTTTTAGCAATCGTTTTTGCAGCGACTGCGTTATTAATTACAACAGAAGATGATCCCGAAACTTCTGTCCATTTCCAATGAATTATTTTTCCATCCGGGTCTGTTGATAATATGCCATCCAATAAAATACTGTCAGCGGGTAATGTAATAGCAGAATCTTTTCCGGCATTAGCAATGGGAGGTTTATTTTTATTTGCACATCCTTCGCAGGATAATTCTTTTTTGCAGGAAAATAATACTGCTGCTGTTGAAATGATTACTACAATAAGTAAGGATGCCTTTTTCATGGTAAAAATTTAACGATTCACCAATCCGCTATCATAAAAATTTTTATTCAATGATCATGACTTTTTGATAAAAATATCAGGCAAACTCACTAAGTAAAAGTGGCATTAATCTATTGAGGGGAAACCAAGGATAACCTGCTGCAACGGCACAACAGTTGGCGTTTCAAATGCTATGAAAAAAAGAGTCGGGAATTCAATGGATCAATCAACCCTGCCAATTATCATCTATTTTGTACAACGGCTTATTACGGTTATTTGAATTTGTTATTTGCAATTAAATTCGATGTAAAACCCGCTTATTCGGTAACTTTAAGTTGGTCTGTTTTTGAGAAGGTTGCTCCCCCCAAACAAGTATGTAAAATATGCTGCGAAGCAAATTTTTTATTCTTCTTGCAGGTTTTCTGTTAAGCCTTGACTGTTCAGCACAGGATCATCCCAACTTAAAAAAGGTAGACAGCTTAAGAAAAGTGTTAGCGACTGCAAAAGGTACCCAACAAGTGGACTGCCTCAATGCACTTTCTGCAGAGCATTGGTGGCCCGTGTCTTTAAAAACATCTTTAGATTCTATTTCCCACTGGTCTACTCTTGCATATCATGAATCCGTTTCTCTCAACTATACACCCGGAATCGCAACAGCAGTTATGTTCTTTGGCGTTACAGAAATTTTTAAAGAGAACTTTCTTTTAGCAGAAAAATATTTACGCCAGGCGTTGAAGTCGTTTGAAACTATAAACAATGATTATGGCCTCGCATGGGCAAATGTTTGGTTAGGCCAATCTCTTTATGCAGAAAATAATTTTAACGAAGCGCTGGCCTGTTATAAAAGATCGCTTTTGTTTTTGGAGAAATTAGGCGATTGGGACGGAGAAGCCAAGGCCTGGTCGTGGATCGGGGGCATCTACGCTATCCTGGGCAATTACGACAGTAGCTATTTTTATTCCAGTAAAAGCCTGGTAATCCGGCAAAAGATGAGCGACTATACTTGCGTAGCCTACTCATTAGTCAATATGGGACATTTATACAGGATTGCCGGCTCCAATGAAGACGCCCTGGATTATTTTCGACAGGCATACCAATATGCTACCTCACACGGAGTTGATTATGCCCACACCAATTTGATATCTATTGAAGCCATTGGAAATATTTTCAGGGCATTGAATTCGGTTGACTCTTCTTATTACTATTTGCAACGTGCCGTGCAAATTGATCCCGACAGTAAAACGAAATATATAAGTTTTGCAGAAACGCTATTAAAGAAAGGCGAATATGACTCAGCCTTACAAATTTTTTTTCAGCCCGTTGAGCATTTTAGAAAAGGAAATAACAAATGGGACCTAATGCGGGTATTACTTGATATTGCAAAAGCGTACAATGGGAAAAAGATGGATAAAAAAGCATTGCCCTATGCATTGGAAAGCCTTTCCTTAGCCCGGCAGGCCGAGGCCAAACAATATATCCTGGAAGTATACAGGTTAATCCCCGTGCTTTATAAAAATCTTAGAAAGATGGACAGCGCCTATGCCTATCAGGAGCAGTATTCAGAGTTAAAAGAGTCGCTTGTAAACAACCAATTTCTCTGGAAGCTGTCGAACTATAAAGAGCAGGAAACTTTTAAACAACAAACAACACAACTGACACAGCTTGATAAAGAAAATAAAATCAAAGAAGATAGATTGAAACAAGAGGTGAAACTGAAATGGATTCTTGTGGTTGGGCTGCTTATTTCTGCTTTATCTGGTTTTATGATCTACACGAACTTTTCCTTGAAAAGAAAAAACGATAAGTTGGAAAGCAGGCACAGGCAGTCTGAATTGCAGCATCATATCACCGAGCTTGAAATGCAAGCGCTGCGTGCCCAAATGAATCCTCATTTTATTTTTAATTGTCTTAATTCGATCAATCGCTTTATTCTTAAAAATGAAACAGAAGCCGCCTCCGGTTACCTTACTAAGTTTTCCAGGCTGATACGAATGGTATTAACGCATTCAAAAAAGGCTTTTATCAGCCTCGAAGATGAATTAGGAATGCTAAAGCTTTATTTAGACATGGAACGTTTGCGTTTCAAAGATGCCTTTGATTATAGCATTACGTTTAAGAATTCAATTGATTCAGAAAATGTTTTTGTACCGCCTCTCCTACTGCAGCCTTTTGCTGAAAATGCCATCTGGCATGGCTTGATGCATAAAGAAGGACATGGGCAACTGGAAATTGAGTTAGGTATCGATAAAAAAATGCTTACCTGCACTATAACCGATGATGGCGTGGGAAGAAGTAAAGCAGCAGACATCAAAAGCAAATCAACCGGGAAACAAAAATCAATGGGTCTGCAGATCACCTCTGACCGGCTTGCATTGCTGAATAAAGATAACGGGCAGTTGGCATCATTTAATATTGAAGATTGCATTGATGCTGAAGGGAAGCCTTCAGGAACAAAAGTAATCTTGAAAATGAAATATGCTGATTTGATAGAAGTTGATGTATAATTAAACACCATTAAAATGATCACAGCCATTATTGTTGACGATGAACCTTATAGCTGCGAATCACTGGCCACGCTTCTGGAGCGGTATTGTCCGGAGGTAAAAATATTAGATATATGTTATTCAGCAGCCAGTGCTTTAAAATCGATTCATGAACAAAAACCTCAACTGCTTTTTTTGGACATCGAAATGCCGCATATGAATGGTTTTGAACTACTGGAAAAAATACCTGACCCCGATTTTGAACTGATCTTTACTACTAGCTATGATCAATATGCCATTAAAGCGTTTCGGTTCAGTGCACTAGATTATTTGCTAAAGCCCATCGACCAGAGTGAACTGCGGAAGGCGGTACAAAAAGCAATCAATAGCGCCAATCATGTAACACCGCAACAAATAAAAGTATTGTTAGAAAAATTGAATCAGCCGGCTATCACCGTTAATAAAATAGCCATACCCACTATGGAAGGATTACAAATGATCCTTGTTGAATCTATTATAAGTTGTGCTGCCGACAGAAACTATACAGTGATAACACTAAAGAATAATCAGAAAATTGTTGCCTCCCGCACATTAAAAGACCTGGAAAAAATGCTTGACGATTACCCTTTCATACGAGTCCATCATTCATACCTTGTTAACCTCAATGAAGTGGAAAAATATGTAAGAGGCGAAGGCGGCTATTTATTGATGAGCAATGGAACAAACATAGACGTTTCCCGCAGCCGAAAGGACTGGCTTTTAAAAAAATTACAGCCTGGTAAGTAGCGACTCAAAAAACAGTTTTTCTTTCTTTAATCGCCTAATGCATTTACTCCTTTTCAATAAAAATAGATAGAGCAGGTTAAATGGTTTTCAGGAAAGAAAGAAGTTGTTTGTCTGGAATAACTGCATTTAATCTATTTTATCACCCTGTTGAAAAAATCATGGGTATAAATGCTTAATTTGTATTAATGAAGTTGAACTCCTTTCTTTATAATGAGTTTATTTTTTCACCCCGCTACCGGGTATGGCGGCATGCATCTTATTGGTCCTTTCATATAACAGTGTGGGCTATTTTCTGGATCGTTACCGGCTCTGAGTTTTCCTTCGGCCGCCAGGTATTTAGCATGATGGTTTGGGTGCCTGTTTTCATTTTATTCGGCTACCCTCTTGTGTATGGAGCGATTCCACACCTATTGCTAAAAGGCAAAGTATGGCAGTGCTTGCTGGTTCTACTAACCTGGGGTGCGGCCGGATTGTTTATTAATGGCGCCTATAGGCTTTATGTATATATTCCATTGCAAGAGGCGCTGCATCTGAAAAATATCTATCAGCAACATGGAGTCATACCAGCTCCTTCAAGTTATCTGTGCATGACTACATCGGCAGGCAGCGCAATGGTGATAAACTTTTTCAAGCTATGGACCATTAAACAGAGAGATTGGATGCGTGTGCAACGAGAAAGAACAACCGCAGAACTGCAATTATTGAAGGCACAAATACATCCCCATTTTTTGTTCAACACACTGAACAATATTTATTCTTTTTCTCTCGACAAATCGCCAAAAACACCTGGGCTTATTTTAAAGCTTTCCTCTCTGCTCAGCTACATGCTTTACGATTGCAAAACCGAAGAAGTGAGACTGGAAAAAGAAGTTGAAATCCTGAAAAATTATATTGGCCTGGAAAGGGAGCGATATGGCAATAAAATAGAGATATCATGGAGCGTGGAAGGTGAGATCAACGACAAGTTTATATCCCCATTGCTCATGCTTCCGTTTCTGGA
>JBQCHB010000531.1:0-16634 GCA_051955075.1 Flavisolibacter sp. | reverse complement strand
TTCTTCAGGGAGAAATCAATGTTTGATTTTGTGATCGTTGACATAATGAATTGAATTAAGATTTAAAATTCTTTGCGATCCTTTGCGAATTCTTTGTGCTCTTTGCGGTAAAGATGTAAACGCAGAGGACGCGGAGGTCGCAGAGGCGAACGCAAAGGTATCTTTTCAGGATAAAGTTCTAAACTGTTTTGAAAATTCAGGATAAAATTAAAGTTTATGTCTATTTTACAGGAAAAACTAATAGTTGGCTATGGCAAAAGCGGTTCAAAAAGAAGAATCAACTACACTCGATGCTATGGACATTGCCATTTTGCGCCTGCTGCAGCAAAATGCAAGAATAACGATCAAGGAAATATCAGACAAAGTACACCTGAGCACTACGCCGGTGCATGAGCGCATACGCAGGCTGGAGGAGCGGGGCGTGATCAAACAATACGTAACACTGCTGGATGGCGCCAAAGTGAAAAAGGGATTGATGGTGATCTGCTATATTTCGCTGCGGCAACACAGCAAGGCGGCAGGCGATAAGTTTATCAAAGCCATTCTATCCATGAACGAGGTGCAGGAGTGCCTGACCATTTCGGGTGAGTTTGATTTTATGTTGAAAGTAGTGGCAGAGAATATGGATGCGTATTATGATTTTCATGTGAACCGCCTGAGCCAGATCGAGAATATCGGCAATGTGCAGAGTGTGTTTGTGATGGGGGTGATCAAGCAGACGAACCAGTTGGTGTGGTGAGGTTGGTGTTTTTGATTCTTTTTGTTGTCTTACGTTGCTTTTTCTCTTGAAAGAAAAAGTAACCAAAAAGTTCAAGGCCGCCATAATTGCTCCGCATATGCGGCCGGGCCTGCGCACAGCGAAGAGTCTTTATAGTTACAGTCTTTTCTTTCGATAGGTTGGTTGTCGTGGTATGCACAAAGTCTTTACTGCGCTGGAGGCCCCATCCCTCGAGCTTCGCTCCTGACCGATGGTCACCCCCAATAGGGGAAGGAAGAAGCTACGTAGCATGATTGCGTTTGCTTTTCCTATAGGAGTTAGAAGCGTTAGTTCATGCGCAATAAGGCGCCAGACGTTTCCCTTACACCGAAGCGTGTAGAAGGGGCTTTGTTTACGGTCATTGGCAAAGATTTTTTGCGTCGCTGCGTCTTTGCGTGAAACATCAGGAGTTAAACAAATGGCTTAGGTGCAGGCTGTCTTTTAATTCGTTCTGGCAAAGCGCCAATATGATGGTGCTGATGCTGCCCGATCCGTAATTGAGCTGGGCCTTTTTAATTTCCAGTGCAGCCACTTCCAGTGCTTTTTCGTGGTACTTGCGAATGGTGCTTTTGCCATTGAGTATGCCTGCGAAAGATTGGAGATAGGGGTTGGCCGATTGTGCAATAGAGACTGCATTTAATTCGGCAAGCTCGTGACCTGCAGCCTGGCGAACAGCTTCGTTGGAGCTTAGCAGGTTTTCCTGGGCAATGGTATGGAATTGGTCGCCGATGCGCAGCGCAAAAATGGTGAGGATCAAACTGTCCAAAAACTCGTAGTTGATGGTATTTAGCTGCACATCTTTAAAAGTGTACAAGCCTTCAATGCCTGACAGCAGCAAAAGAGGGTTGATATTGAGTTGTTTGGCCTTGGTGGTGATGTTGTGCAAAAAAAGCTGCTCGTTCATGTAAGACTGATTTGTTTCGTTAAGGTTCCGGATCGTTCTGCAAGATATTTATTATTTGCCTGCCATGAAAGAGCCTCGTTATTTTTCAGTTGTATGGTTTCCGGGTGAAATCCTTAACAGATTGATAAAGCTATTTTTATAACGAAAAGCACTGTTTTTTATTGAGTAAGGTGTTGTATCTTCATGCCTCATCAAAAAAAGGAGGTATTCATGACATCTACAGCATATTCATGGGAACCTTCGGTTGGTATCGCCTAACCGGGTTACGCCATTAAAATATCTGGGAAACGCAAAAGCGTTCAAAAGCCCTTCGTTTAACGGAGGGCTTTGTTGTTTACAGGTTTTAATTTCGTTTATGTAGTGAGCCTGAACTTGTAGTGAGCTTGTCGAACTACTGCCAACTTCTCTTAAACATCCGTATCTCTTTCTACTGTTTTAGTAACCGTCACCCTGTCGCCGCTTGAGGTTCTGCCCCTGCCGCCGCCTACAAGTGCCACCAGTAAAAGAATAAATACAGCAGCGCCGATTACCCATACCCAGGGCGATGTGTACCATTCGTTACTGCTCACCGAAACACCTACTTTTTTAGTTGAAGTTGTGGTAGACGAACCGCCGCTATCCTGTGCCCATAGTGCAGTTTGCATGCAGGTTACAACCAAAAGCGCCACAAAGTTTTTCCAGTTTGAAAGCTTGCCTAAACTTTTCATACCAAATTGTTTAAGATGAATAATTAGTTTTTAATGATGAGATCTTTCAAAGCTATTTCAACAATTGCGCCAGCCAGTTGCCACTTATAGGTGAGTTTGCTTACCTTAATGGCCGTAATTTGATACTATGAAAAGCAGGTACGGCTTTCTTACGCTATTCACCTTGATCTCTTTCCACAGTTTTTGCCAGCGGGCCGATACACTTATACATCAATTGGACAGCCTGGGCAGGAAGGATAGCACAAAAGAGCAAATGAATATTGATGCGGAAGCATATAATGAAACGACAAAGATCAACGTGCCCACTTATTTTATTTTATTAGCCAGCAATGCCAAACAACAGCTAACAGGACCTTTTCATACCAGTAAAAAAAGCTGGAAACAGGTAGGCGGCTTTGCCTTGTTGACCGGTGCGCTTGCTTTAGCCGACGAACCCATTCAAAGACAGGCGTTGAAACTACGGAACAACAGCGCTGCTGTTAGAAATGTGAGCAGGTTCATTACCAATTTTGGTGCGTCGTATGAAACCTATACTTTAAGCTCTTTGGCAGCGTACGGCTTTATCTTCAAAAATGAAAAAGTAAAGACCACTACTTTGCTGGCCACGCAGGCATACATTACCGGCGGCCTGGTTGAGTGCATTGCCAAGTTTTTGACAGGGCGGCAAAGACCGAGCTATTACGGAAACGACAGTATTGAAGCGGAGCCTATTTTTCATGGACCCTTTGATATTGCAGGCCGTGAATACGAAGGCAAAACCGTGAGCAGTTCATTTCCCTCCGGGCATACAACTGTGGCTTTTGCTGCAGCCACTGTGTTTGCGATGGAGTATAGGAATAAACCTTTTATTCCCATATTGGCGTACAGCGCAGCAACGCTGGTAGGACTGAGCAGGATAACAGAAAATAAACACTGGGCCACCGACGTGCTGGTAGGTGCTGGCTTAGGTTATTTAAGTGGCCGCCAGGTAGTGCGGAATTATCATCGCTATGCACAATTGCAATCGGCAAAAAAGAAAGCCACTTCTCTTTCCTTCACACTTCAATACAGCTACGGGCAATTGCTGCCGGGTTTTGTTTATAAGTTTTGATTGGCCGCATGGCATATTTGCCGGGAACAATAAACCCGTGAATTGGTAAACGGGTGAACGCCTCAACTTATTCAACACAATCAACTTATCAATTTAATTAGGTCTTCTTTACATTTACCGCTTTATGAGCATGCAGTTTCAAAACATATTTACAGAGAAAAGAGTAGGTTCAGATAAAATTCCAACAGGTCCGCGGTCGGGTTTTCAACGTGATTTTGACCGGTTGATCTTTTCATCGGCTTTCCGCCGCCTTCAAAATAAAACCCAGGTCTTTCCTTTGCCGGGAACAGCGTTTGTTCATAACCGTCTCACGCATTCGCTGGAAGTAGCCAGCGTTGGCCGTTCGCTGGGCAAGATGATCGGGGAACGCATCAGCGCCTCATTTAAAAGCAATAACGAAGAAGCGTATGAGTTTTATCGTTACGAATTAGCCAACGTAATTGCGGCGGGTTGCCTGGCGCATGATATTGGCAACCCGGCCTTCGGCCATTCCGGCGAGAAAGCGATATCGGCGTATTTTATTGAAAACGCTGCCGCAAAAATTGATGGTAAAGAGCTGCAGTCTTTTTTCAGCGAAAAAGAATGGTGTGATCTCACTTCATTTGAAGGCAATGCCAACGCGGTACGCATTCTCACGCACAGTTTACGTGGCCGGTTTCGCGGCGGCTTTGGACTGACATATACCACTATCGCATCCATATTAAAATATCCCTGTGAATCGGTTGCTGTCGACAAACAATATAAGCACCGCAAGAAGTACGGATTTTTTCAAACGGAAAAAGAAACCGTGAAAAAGATCGTGCAGGAGCTGGGCATGATAGAAGAAAGTGCAGCGCCTTTTATTTACAAACGCCATCCTTTCGTTTACCTGGTGGAAGCGGCTGATGATATTTGCTACAGCATTGTTGACATGGAAGATGCACATCGCCTGGGCATATTGCAAAAGAAAGAAGTGGTAGATGCTTTTACCGCATTGATTGAAAAGATAAACAGGAGCGGAGAGACGGCAGATAAAGTATTGAAACATTACAACGACATTACAGATGCGAATGAAGCCATTGCTTTTATCCGGGCTAAAGTGATCAATCTTTTGGCCAACGAAGCGGTGGACGTTTTTTATAACAACCAGCAACAGATACTGGAAGGCAATTTTAATGATACGCTGGTGGATAACATTGAAAAGAGAACAACAGCATTGAAAGCCATACAGGAAATTTCCGTGAAAAAAATTTACGGGCATGATACGGTGATACAGATTGAAATAGCGGGTTATAATGTTATGTCGGAGCTATTACAATTATTTATTCCTGCGCTGTTGAAGGAAAAGCGTTCGCACAAAGAAGACAAGGTGTTGAAATTATTTCCTTACCAGTTTACACAGTTTGAAGAAGCCGCTTCGAAATATGAAAAGGTAATGAGTGCCCTTGATTATTTAAGCGGTATGACGGATGAATATGCTACCGAAATTTACAGAAGGCTGAAGGGAATTGTTATCCCGGGGCATGGATGATGTTAACTATAAAAACTAGCAACAAAATGTTCCGATGGAACATTGAGCTTAGGCTTGTTTGTGTTAACTGTCGTTAAATTTTGCCGGGAATTTGTATAAAAAAAGAAAGGCTTCCGAAATTCAGAAGCCTCAAAGGTTTTCAGATATTGGTGGCTAGTTAGTTATTCCAAGTATTGGATCAATGTTTTTATAAGGTTTCTGCATTCAAGATAATAAGAGATTTCTTACGACCATACGCCTCATCACTACCCAGCGGCTCAACCCGGTTTATTCACATTTGCTTTCCTGTTGATTTACGCTTATTATATGGCGTGAGTACAATTTATCAACATTTTAAAAAAGTTTTTGAATACCGTATTTTCCACATAGAAAAGATGAGTAATCAATAATGAGTAATGAGTTCATGTTGTGCGCAAAGGCTTTCCTGTAGCAATTACCTTGCTATCAGCAAGCTGCCAATCATTACTGATTCCTCATTATTGATTATTGGCGCAAGTTTTGAAAACAGTACTATATCATTTGTAAAATAATTGACCATGAAAAGTTTCTTATTCTGTTGCCTGGTGGTTTTTTTCGTTTCCTGTTCTGATGGTACAACCACAACCACAACCACAGATTCAAACGGCAGTTCGAACGCTGTAACTCCTTTGGAAAATGTAAATGGTAATATTCCAGACACCATTAACAGTGTGACACCGGGCACCGTAAAAAAAGGTGTTGATTCCAGTTATGCTAAAGATTCAACGGTTAAAGATTCACTGAGAAAGTGATGCTGCTGACGGATGAGTAATCAATAATGAGTAATGAGTTCGTGTTATGCGTGAAAACTTTGCAATAGCAATAACTCCGCTGAATGTGGGGAACTATTCATTACTGATTACCTATTATTGATTTACAAGGTGAAGTTCTTTAGATAATCTGCATCTGCTTTGGCTGCATCGAGTGGTGTTGTGTTTTTGTAGGCTTCCTGCTCCACAATAAAATATTTCATTCCCTTTTTCTCTGCGTCTTTCAAAATGTTGTGGAAGTTGATTTCTCCGGTACCTAATATAACAGAGGCATCTTTATCGGCTGCAGGTGCACCTTTTTGCCTGTCCTTAATATGACATAAGGTAAAGCGTCCGGGGTATTTATCTAACCAGGCAACAGGATCCTGGCCTGCAGTAACCACCCAATAAATATCCATTTCAAAATCTACCAGGTCTTTGTCGGTATTCTGCATTAAAATATCCTGCGGCAATTGTCCATCTACCGGCACAAAACCATAGTCGTGGTTGTGATACGCAAATCTTAACCCGTGCTTTTTACAGGTTTCGCCGCGTTCGTTGAAGGTGGCGGCAAACCTTTTAAAATCATCAGCTTTTTTTTGCGGTCCTAAGTACGGACAAATCAGATATTTCATGCCAATAGCGGCAGCTTCTTCAGCTTTGCGTTCAAAGTCTTTGTTTATATCGCAGTGGCTTGCCACGATCTTCATGCCCAGGTCATCCATCAGCCTTTTCAATTCTGTATTGGTCATGCCCCAAAAAATGCCTTTCGAACCTTCATAGCTTTCTATTTGTTTATAGCCATACGATGCCACTTTTGTCAATATGCCTTTGGGGTCGGCGGGCAGCACGTCACGCAAAGTATATAATTGTAATCCAAAGTTATCCTGGATGGTTTTACTTGCCGATGTTGCTTTGCAACCCAACAAGCCCGAATAAGAACTCAATGCAAGTCCTGAGCCCAGGACGGTAGCGGTTTTTAAAAATTCTCTGCGTTTATACGACATGGTTGATGGTTGTGGTTAAGCTTTTAAAATTATGTGCCTGGCTGCCTGGGCACTATTTGGCTTCTGTTCACTTGTACGCTTTGTAAGGCTACTGAGCCTGCAGAGGTAACAGCGATATAGCAGGCCATCATTTAACTTACCCGGAAAGAAGGGAAGGTGGTAAGTATGTTATTCAGCAATTCCTACTCTTCTTTCCGCCTTCCCGCCAAATATCTATTCAATCTATTTACGCAAAAGCCTTGTCGCCTTTTTTATACGGTATGCAGCCATCGTATCTTCCTGGAACCGGCGTATAACGTAAAGCCTTGGTGGCGCCGGGCTCCGAGGTAAAATAACCCAGCAAAGTCAACTGCTTCATCAAAGAAAAATAGTGCGGCGACATTTTTTGTTTTACATAAGTCAAATTGCCCTTTGCTATTTCGTCTGTCTCTTTCTGGTTTTCTTTGCTGTTAAAATCAGACACTTTCTTTTGATACTCCTTTGCTTCTTTGTCTAAGCCAATAAGGAATTCTGTTCTTTGCTCCGGCGAAAGATCCATGAATTTCTTATTGTATTTTTTCTTGCTTTCATCATTCAGTTTGGTCATGCCGTCTCTAAAGGCTTTTTGATCGCCTTCGTCGTAGCAGTCGTTCACCATTACGGTCATAAACTGTCCTACGTTGGCTTCTTTGGCACCCGGCGTAGAAGTTTTAGGTAAGATGGTTTCTCCTATTTCATTAAGATAAGCCACATCATCTGTAGACCATTCTCCCGGTTTGCCGGTGGAGGATTTACAACCGGTCAAAAAAGCATCGGCGCCTACCAGAGTGCCACCTAAAAGAATGCTGATATATTTTACGGCTTCTCTGCGTTCCATTGTTAGAAGTTTAAGGTTTAAATGTTTAAAGTTTAAAGTTCACGAGTTGTTTATCTGGCATACATCATACATCTGATATCACCCCTCTAACATTCTTGTCAGGCTTTCAATTCAAAGCCCGGCCTGTATTCTCTTTTTACAAACTGGTTTACTGCGTCGAAATTGGTCACTTTCATATTGTCATTATCCCAAAGTAATTTCAGGTAACGGCCAGGATAATTGAATCCATTGCCGTTGGCCCTTAGTGTACGAATATCATTTCCCCGAATAGCCAGGTTAGCCATCAGCAAAGCTTCGGTTAAGGGCCCTGCGGTTTGGAAAGGAGAGCTTACTTCCATATTGCCGTAACCTGCAATACAGGCATTCACCCATTGTGCATAGTGGCCTTCAGCACCCCCGGGCACACGGGGATATTTTTGTTTCACTTTTACTTCGCCTGTGCGTGAAGTAGGGAGCAGTTGCGGGTTGGCTCCATACGTGCCGCACATCATCTTGCCTTTTGAACCAATAAAATAAGTACCGTTACCACCATCGCCAAAGGTTTCATTAGCGCCTAATTCTTCGGGGCGTTCGGGCTGAATGCCACCGTCCATCCAGTGTACGGTTACATCGTGTTTTGTTTTGTTTGTCTTCGGAAAATTAAGTACAACGTGGCTTGACGGCGGACAGCTTTCGGGGAAATAGCCACGCTTAAATTCATCTACATAAACGCTGCCCACGGTAGCCTGCACATCGGTGGCATATTTTAAATTGAGCACACGGAAAGCAGGTTCCATAATGTGGCAGCCCATATCGCCTAAAGCGCCGGTGCCATAATCCCACCAGCCACGCCAATTGAAGGGAACCAGTTTTTCTATGTAGTCTTTATAAGGCGCAGTGCCCAGCCATAAATTCCAGTCCAATTCTTTCGGCACTTCCGCTTTTTGCGCAGGCCAGGGAATACCTTGTGGCCACACAGGCCTGTCCGTCCAGCAATAGACCGTATGTACATGGCCGATCAATCCTGCATCATACCACTCCATCAATTGACGTACACCATCACCGGAAGAACCCTGGTTTCCCATTTGCGTTACCACTTTGTAGCGGTTGGCTGCATCGGTAAGCACACGGGCTTCCCAAATATCGTGTGTGAGTGGTTTTTGCACATATACATGTTTGCCCAGCTGCATGGCGGCCAGTGCGGCCACAGCATGGTTATGATCGGGGGTGGAAACTGAAACCGCATCAAAGTTTTTGGCTTCTTTGTCGAGCATCTCCCGCCAGTCTTTATAATATTTTGCTTTTGGAAAACTTTTAACTGAATTGGCCGCCCTCCTGTCATCTACATCACACAAAAAAGCAATGTCGGCTTTGCCACTTTTGTAAAAGCTCATGATGTCGCCTTCGCCTTTGCCGCCAACGCCGATGCCGGCAACCAGCAAACGATCACTCGGCGCAATAAAACCTTTGCCCCCCAAAACAAAACGTGGCACAATAAAAAAGCCTGCCGTGGCTAATGCCGTGTTTTTAATAAAGTCTCTTCTTGAATTTTGATTACTGTCGTTAACTTTTTTTTCTTCCATAGTCATTACACGAATTTTTTACGAATTATGTCCGGTTAATTTTAAAGATGATTTCTTTCTCTTACCACTCACCATTTTCCATTCTCCACTTTCTTTTTTAAATATTCATTTTCTTCAACTCCTTCACGGCAAAATCGCAGGCTCTTGCTGTGAGGGCCATATAGCTTAACGATGGATTGACGCAGGCAGCGGAAACCATGCAGGCGCCGTCGGTAACAAAAACGTTTTTGGCATCCCACACCTGGTTCCATTCATTGAGCACCGATGTTTTAGGATCGCGGCCCATACGTGCCGTTCCCATTTCGTGAATACCCATGCCCGGATAATAGCCGCTGTCGAAAGTGCTTACATTTTTCAGGCCTGCAGTTTCAAGCATTTCTTTGGCATCATTCATCATATCCACACGCATCTTTTTTTCATTGTCTTTGATCTCGCAATCAATGGACAATACCGGCAATCCCCATTTATCTTTTTTGGTTTTATCAAGCGATATTTTGTTTTCGTGGTAAGGCAGCATTTCACCAAAACCATTGATGCCCATTGTCCATTGACCGGGTTCGCTCAATGCATCTTTAAATTCGCCACCAATATTCATTTCTGCAATTTCGCGGCCCCATCCTTCGCGGCTGGCAGCGCCCTGGTAACCAAAGCCACGCAGGTAATCTCTTTTATCGCCAAAAAGATTCCGGTAACGAACAACATAAATACCGTTAGGTCTTTTGCCATAATAATATTTATCGTCGTAGCCTTCTACGTCACCAGAAGCACCCACACGAAAATGGTGGTCCATTAAGTTGTGCCCCAATTCTCCGCTGCTGCTACCCAGGCCATCAGGCCAAACGTCAGTGGCTGAGTTCATCAACAGCCATGCAGAATTGAGTGCTGATGCATTTACAAAAACGATCTTGGAAAAATAATCGTAGGTCTGGTTGTTTTGCGCATCTATAATTCTTACGCCTTTTGCTTTTTTTGTGTCTTTATCGTAAATAATTTCTTTGACAATGGAAAATGGACGCAGCGTAAGATTGCCTGTTTTCATGGCCGCGGGCAGCGTGGCAGACTGTGTACTGAAATAGGCGCCGTAGGGGCATCCCAGCCAACATTTATTGCGGTATTGACAATTGGTTCTATCATGATGCGGCACCGTAATATTGGCAGTACGGCCAATGATCATACTGCGTTTGCCATCGAAGTTTTGTTTGATCCGTGCGGCTACATCTTTTTCTACGCAGTTCATTTCCATGGCGGGCATAAACTGTCCGTCGGGCAATTGGGCCAAACCATCTTTGGCGCCGCTGATGCCTGCAAATGTTTCTACGTAATCATACCAGGGAGCAATGTCTTTATAACGGATAGGCCAATCGATGGCGATGCCGTCTTTGGCGTTGGCTTCGTAATCAAAATCGCTCCAGCGGTAGCTTTGGCGGCCCCATAGTAATGAACGACCACCTACATGATAACCTCTGAACCAATCAAAGCGTTTCACTTCGGTGTAAGGGCAATCTTTTTCATTGACCCACCAGTCGAGGTTCATTTCGTTGAGTGGATAATCTCTTTTTAAAACCGGGTGATCTTTGATCATTTGTTGGGTGCGGCCACCGCGGTGCGGAAATTCCCAAGGTGCTTTGTTGGTGTTTACATAATCTTTTTTGTGCTCAATGTTTTCACCGCGTTCAAGCATTAAAACTTTCAGACCTTTTTCGGTAAGTTCTTTGGCTGCCCAGCCGCCGCTGATTCCGGAGCCAACCACAATGGCATCATAAGTATTATCAGGCATGGTAGGAGTTTATAGTTTTTTTGTTTATAATTTTTAAGGAAGCTGCGAGCCATGAGTTACGAGAGTGAAATGAAACCTATTGTAAAATCTCGCAGCCCACAGCTAAAAGCTCATGGCTGTTATATCAAGTAAGTGATGTAGCGGCTAATCCTTTCTCTGCTTCAGCTTCTGTTATGGCAGTTTTTTTGGTAGGTTTAAACAGCAGTGCAAACAAAATTAAGATAATCACCGCAATCACTGCAGGCACCATCCAAATGCTTTTCCAATTATGTCCGCCAGGTGTTACATATTTTTCTGCAATTAAACCTGCCACCCAAAAACCAATGAGCATGCCCACACCATAAGTTGCCAAGGTAATCATGCCTTGCGCTGATGAGCGAATGCGTTCGCCGGCTCTTTCATCAGTATAAATCTGGCCGGTTACAAAAAAGAAATCGTAACAAACACCATGTAGAATGATACCAATGTATAACATCCACATGCCTGCTTCCGCATCGCCAAAGCCAAACAGGAAATACCGAAGAGCCCATGCTGCCATACCTACCAGCAGCATCATTTTTACACCCAATCTTCTAAAAAACCAGGGCATGGCAAAAAGGAAAAGCATCTCCGACATTTGCCCGAAAGTCATTTTCCCAGCAGCGCCTTTCACATTCAGCTCATTTAAAAAGATATTTGTTTCCTGGTAATAAAAAGCAAGTGGAATGCATATCAGCAGCGATGCTAAAAAGAAGATCAAAAAGTTTTTATCTTTTAATAAACCGAGTGCATCCAAACCAAGTATCTCTCCGAAAGTTGTTTTAGTACCGGCTTTTGGCGGCGGTGTGTTGGGTAAAGAAAAACTAAATAAGCCCAGCACTACTGATAAAATTGCAGAAAGGCGGAATGTATTCACCAATGTTGCTTTTTGCTCCCATGCCAGCCAGCCAATTATCAACCCGGCAACGATCCATCCAATAGTACCCCAAACACGAACGTTGGCAAATTCTTTTTCAGGGCTGTTCATTTGTTTGAAGGAAACAGAATTTACTAAGGCCAGGGTGGGCATGAATAAAATCATATAAACCAACAACACAGGATAGAATGCAGAAAAATTATCCAGTGTAGAGATATAATACATCAATGCAGCGCCAACTAAATGCAATACGCCCAAAATTTTTTGTGCTGCAAAAAATTTGTCAGCAATCAGTCCAATAATAAAAGGAGCAACAATGGCTCCTAATGCCTGTGTTCCATACGCTATGCCAATATTTACATCGCTTGCGTTCAGTTGTGTTTTTAAATAAGTTCCCATAGTTACAAACCATGCCCCCCAAACAAAAAAGTTCAAAAACATCATCGTGGAAAGCTGGATGCGTGTGGACATTTTCATGCGCAATGATTTTTATTGAATAATTGAAAAGCGGGCACAGAAATGAATGGCCCTGTAAAGAAAAATTTGTATGGATAAATCATAGATTCAGATAGCATTCGGCGGTCGTGTGCTTAAATGTACTATTTTTTAAAAACGTGCATATAAATCTTTGCCACAAAAAATTCACATGAAGAAAATTATTCTTTTTATAATTTAAAACTTACACGCAGAAGAATAGAATACATTCATAAATTTATCGGCGGTAGTGATTGATAAGTTGATTAAGTTGAAAGGTTGAGTAGCTGAAGGGTTATTAAAATGAAAACAATTCCTGCTCATTCGTGTAATCCGTGAATCAATTTGTCTTCCCCGTGTTTTATAATTCGTGTAATAATAATCTATATGAGAAAATTGAGAATGGGTATGATCGGCGGTGGTAAAGATGCCTTCATTGGTGCTGTTCACCGCATAGCATTAAATATGGATGGGCTGATTGAGCTATCCTGCGGCGCACTGAGTATTAATCCCGAAATAGCCGTAGACTCAGGCAAGTCTTTATTTCTTCCCGAAGACAGAATCTATCTTACTTATGAAGAAATGATCAAAAAAGAAAGCGAATTGCCTGCCGATAAGCGCATTGATTTTGTGACCATTGTTACACCCAACTTCGCACATTTTGCCCCGGCAATGATGGCGCTGGATCATGGCTTTCACGTGGTGATTGAAAAGCCGATGACATTTACCTTGGATGAAGCCAAACAACTCCAGCAAAAAGTGGCAGAAACAGGTTTGATGCTTTGTCTTACGCACACTTATTCCGGCTATCCAATGGTGAAGCAGGCAAGAGCTATGATGCAGAATGGGGTATTGGGAAAGGTTAGAAAAATTTACGTAGAATATGCCCAGGGGTGGTTAAGTAAATTAACTGAACGCGAAGGCAATGCACAGGCAGCGTGGAGAACCGATCCGAAGAAGTCGGGGAAGGCGGGTTGCATGGGTGATATAGGCACGCATGCGGCGCACCTGGCCGAATATATCTCGGGTTTGAAAATTACAAAGCTTTGTGCCGATTTGAATGTAGTGGTAGAAGGAAGAGCACTGGATGATGATGGCGGTGTGTTATTAAAATTTGACAACGGTGCTTCGGGTGCATTGATTGCCACACAGGTAGCGGCAGGCGAAGAAAATAATTTGACGATCCGTATGTATGGCGAGAAAGGCGGTATTGAATGGGCGCAGCAGGAACCGAATACTTTGTTAGTAAAATGGCTCGATAAACCTATGGAAGTATTGCGTGCCGGCGCCGGTTATACCGACAGGCTTTCTTCGTTTGCTACGCACAATTGCCGTACACCCGGTGGGCATCCCGAAGGTTATCTTGAAGCCTTTGGCAACATCTACCGCAATTTTGCCTTGACCTTGCAGTGCAAACTGGACGGTAAAGAACCCACAAAAGAAATGCTTGACTTTCCCAAAGTAGATGAAGGTGTTCGGGGCATGGCGTTTATTGATAACGTAGTGGCCTCAGCGCAATCTTCGGAGAAGTGGACGGATTGTGTGATTTGATAATCTCGCAAAGGCGCAACGATGCAAAGTAAAGCCATGAATGAAAATGAACTTTCTAAAATAGTGCTTGATGTTGCATTTGATATCCATAAGAGATTAGGCCCAGGATTATTTGAATCTGTTTATGAAGCAATAATGGCACATGAACTTGTGCATGAATATGGCTTAAATGTACAAAGGCAAAAGCCTATTCCTGTTATATGGAAGGATGTTAAGTTGGAACTTGGATTTAGATCTGACTTAATTATAAATGATAAATTGCTTGTGGAGTTGAAATCAATAGAAAGTCTTGCGCCTGTTCATGCCAAGCAGGTATTGACGCATATAAGGCTTACCAATATACGGCTGGGATTATTGATAAACTTTAATGAAGAATTATTGAAAAACGGAATTAAACGAATTGTAAACAACCTTTGATAGTGCTGTTCGGTTGAAGAATCATCAATCATCTAAAGAGCGATCAAAGAAGAATAAAATATTTAAAAATGGCGTAGCGTCGTTGCGCCTTTGCGAGAAACATGAAAACAATAAGAGGTCCTGGAATTTTTTTAGCGCAGTTTCTTGGTGATGCGCCACCGTTCAATGATTTGAGATCTATTTGCCAATGGGCAAAAGGCCTTGGTTTTATTGGTGTGCAAATCCCAACCAACGATCCACGATGCATTGACCTGCAAAAAGCAGCCGAAAGTAAAACCTATTGCGATGAATTGAAAGGCCTGATTGCCGATTGCGGTTTGCAAATAACCGAGCTGGCTACACACATACAGGGCCAATTGGTTGCCGTGCATCCGGCTTACGATCTATTGTTCGATGGCTTTGCGCCGGAAGCTGTTCGCGGCAATGCAAAGGCCAGAACGGAATGGGCTGTGCAGCAAATGAAATATGCAGCCAAAGCTTGTCAAAACTTAGGTGTGACAGCTTGTCCTTCCTTCAGTGGTTCGTTATTGTGGCCTTATTTTCATCCCTGGCCGCAACGTCCGCCGGGATTGGTGGAAGAAGGGTTTAAAGAACTGGCCAAACGATGGACGCCGATTTTAAATGCCTTTGATGAATGTGGTGTGGATGTTTGTTATGAAATTCATCCGTCGGAAGACCTGTTTGATGGCATTACCTACGAAATGTTTTTGGAGCATGTCAACGATCATCCACGTGCCTGTTTACTGTACGACCCATCGCATTTTGTACTGCAGCAGTTGGATTATTTAGAATACATTGACAATTACCATCAGCGCATCAAAGCTTTTCACGTAAAGGATTCTGAATTTCATGCCACAGGGAAACAGGGAACTTTTGGTGGTTATCAAAGCTGGCTGAATCGTGCAGGCCGTTATCGTTCTCCCGGCGATGGACAGGTAGATTTCAAAGCCATTTTTAGTAAGTTGACACAATATAATTATAGCGGATGGGCTGTGCTGGAATGGGAGTGTTGCATCAAACATCCGGAAGAGGGTGCTAAAGAAGGCGCACAGTTTATTAAAGAACACATTATTCGTGTAACAGAAAAAGCATTTGACGATTTCGCCAAAACAGGAGAGGGGGAGCGCTTCAACAGAAACGTACTTGGAATAAATTGATTTAATTTTAGCCGGTTGAATTACACGAATTAGATTTTAATAGAACAAACACAAAACTCTTCATTACTGCTTTGTGTTAACGGAACTTTATTCGTGTAATTCGCAAAATATTCGTGTAATTATTTTTCAGCTCATTCGTAAACCATGTTATCATCATGAAAAAAACAATTGTCATTTTTTCTTTTATCGCATTCATTGCAAGTTGTAGCAATAACAGCAACACAGGTAGTCACTCCGCTGACTCTACTTCTGCAACAGCTACTAAAGCCGAAGATCCTGAAGTAGAAAAAGGTTTGAACCTGATTGCTACAAATGACTGTCTTACCTGTCACCAGGTAGAGGTAAAAACTACAGGCCCCGCTTATATGGATGTAGCGGCAAAATATCCTAACAATGACGCGGTGATCGATTCGCTGTCAGAAAAGATCATTAAAGGCGGAAGTGGCAACTGGGGCACGGTGCCTATGACGGCTCACCCGTCTTTGTCGAAGGACGACGCCAAAGCCATGGTGAAATATGTTTTATCACTCAAAAAATAAATCATGCAAAAACTATCTTATTTGCTTTTTGCTTTTGCCTTTTGTGCCTGTAATTCTACCAAACAAACCAGTATGACTTCTACCAGTGAAGGTGCTGCCAGCGATAACGGCTGGATCTCTTTGTTTGATGGAAAAACAACAAAGGGCTGGCATACTTACGGCAAAACCACCATTGGCAAAGCATGGAAAGCTGATGATGGTGCATTGCACCTGGATGCCTCCAGTAAAAAAGACTGGCAAACGGCTGAAGGCGGTGATATTTTAACCGACGAGGAGTTTGACAATTTTGATTTGAAACTGGAGTGGAAGATTGCTGAAAAAGGAAACAGCGGTGTGATCTTTTACATACACGAAGATCCCGTAAAGTATGAATATCCCTGGCAAACCGGCCCGGAACTGCAGGTGCTTGATAACGGCACACCCACGCGGCGCGGACATGAAGATGGCAGATTATACACACATCGTGCCGGCGACCTTTATGATCTTTTGGCTGCTAAAGAACTGGCGAAACCTGCAGGCGAATGGAACCAAGTGGAGGTTATTGCCAACAAAGGCAAACTTGACTTTTATATGAATGGCCAGCACAGCTTATCTACCACCATGTGGAACGATAAGTGGAAGCAAATGATTGCTATTAGCAAGTTCAAAGACATGCAAGGCTTTG